>CAMBDN010000235.1 GCA_945865355.1 Legionella genomosp. 1 | reverse complement strand
TGCCGCTGAATTAATTAAATCCGGGGTTGTATGTGCGGCGGTTGTAATTGCAACTTTATCCGCACCAACAAGCAATAAGCGGCGGATATTATCCACTGAATCAATACCACCCCCAACTGATAGCGGCATAAAACATTCGGTAGCTACCCGGCCAACTGTTTCTTCCAACACGTCAAAAGAGCTTCCACTAGCGCGGTTTGCATCAATATCCAGAAAAAATAACTCATCCGCATTTTGGGCATTGTAAATTCTTGCCGCGGAAACCGCATCGCCGGTATCACGAAAATCACTGAACTGTTTACCTTTCACCATCCTGCCCTTGCTTAAGAGCAACATTGGTATTATTCGTTTTTTTAACATTCGCCGTCCCACTCACAAAAGTTTTCAATCAATAACAAGCCATTATCTTGACTTTTTTCAGGATGGAACTGAATGCCAACCACGTTATTATGCGCAACAATCGCTGGGAATTTGTTGCCGTAGTCGGTTGTGGCAAGTACGTTTTGTCGGTCAGTTGCGTTGAAAAAATAAGAGTGCACAAAATAAAAATCTACGTGCTTTTTAAGATTTGTAAAAATCGGGTGATCAAAGTTAAACACCAACGAATTCCAACCAACATGAGGTACTGGCAGATGTTCACGTTCCACATCTAAAAACTCGACCTTGCCACCAATTAAACCTAACCCTTTGGAAAAACCAGATTCCTCTCCTTCATCGGAAAGAATTTGCATGCCTAAACAAATACCCAACAATGGTTTTCCCTGTTTGACATGAGCAAACACATCAATATTCAGTCCCTGCTCGACTATATTGACCATAGCCTGGGCATAAGAGCCAACACCTGGAATAATCAGGTGTGAACATGATTCAATGTCCTGGGATGTTTTGAATATTTGACTGTCATAACCCAAATAGGTCAGCGCATTATAAACGGAGTTTATATTACCCATTCCATAATCTAAAATACCAACCAGTTTACTCATGTTTACTTATTCACCTTCTCTATACCACTTAATAGTATCCCATACAGGCTTTGCCTTGGGGTTATTAGCAAAATCATGTTCATAGGGTGGTATCGCCATGGGTTTAACAATGTTGTTAAATTCATCCTCCGTCAAGCCAACATAGCTTAAAAAGACATCGAGCGATTCTGGTCGTTGACCCTCCATCACATTCCATTTTTCAGCCTCTTCTTTATCTATTTTACCATTACGCAATTTGATTGAGTTGATTTGGGTAATTCGGCTGTAGCCACGTTTGATAAATTTTATATAATCACGCGTACCCTGCATAAAACATTCGATTTTTTCACCCGTAGTATTCACTTCGTTAGGTACACCTTCCAGCTCATCTGACTGCCAACCTAACTCTTCTTTAATCCATTTGGTATTTGCTTCGTAATCCCAGGGGATGAAGCTACCCAAACAAACGGATGCGTAACCGATTCGTCTTAACTCACTTAACTTAGGGTAGGTAAATGGGTTTAAATCACGACGATCGATTGGATCGTCAGGCTTATTGATCATGCCATACATATCATCTGCCGATATCCCTAAATTTCTGATCATATTGAATTTTTTTTCATCTTCATATTCAATTTCATCATTTAAATAATCGTAGTATGCGGTTAATTCGGCTTGTGGTTCGCCCCAAAAAATAAGCGGGACGTTGTATTTAATCGCTATCTGCATCGGGAAGGAATAAATGCCGGTATGACAATGCCAGCAGAAATCAGTTTTACGGATGAATGATTCCAGCATTAATTTTTTTACGATTTTCCAATTTGGGGTAAAATCGATGACATCAACACCCAACTTTTTAAAGGTGCGTTGATTATTATCCGCAATGGCTTGTCTCATAAATCCATGGTTAAAACGCACAACCAACGGTTTTATCTTGTATTCTTTCATAAGATATAGAAGCTGAAACGTGCTGTCTTTACCGCCACTAAAGGGAATAATGCAATCATAATCACCTTTGCCGCGGTATTTTTCGATTAATCGATCTAAAAGTCCCTTTCTAGCAACCCAGTCAATTTTTTCATTTTTAATTTTGGCGGAATTACAAATATTACAACGACCAGTACTATCGAACTCAATCGTTTCATAGGTTTCTGGAAGCAAGCAATTTATACAATGTTTTAATTTATTAGCCATAAAGCACAACCTTTTATATAGTAAACCCATCATCCACAATCAGATTTTGACCATTAACAAATTTCGACATATCAGATAACAAGTAAATCAAAGAACCAATTAAATCACTTTTGTCCAACATGCCCTTGTTAATACACTGCTTAGCATAAGCATCTACAAACAGCGTTGGCTGAGCATCTAAAATGCCGCCAGGGCTTAACGAGTTGACGCGAATGTTTTTACCTTTAAATGATTTGGCAAAATATTTTGTCAAATGAATTAAGCCGGCTTTGATCACAGCATATTCAACGGGCATGGTCATTGTAGTATCTTCATAAATTTCAAATTTTGGTGCGACAACCCCATAAATAGAGGCGATATTAACGATGTTGCCATAACCTTGCCGCATGAAATAACTGCAAAATTGCTGTGATGTTAGAAAATAGCCGCCTAAATTGAGATTCATATTTTCGCAAAAATCAGCATATTCTACATCCATTAGCTGCCGACCATATTGTTTATTGCGAGGGTAGGCGTTATTGACCAAAGCGTCGATTTTTCCATGTTCTTCGGCAATCGATTGAATAGCTTTAATGATCGATTGCTTGTCGTTAATATTAATTTGAATAAAATCTGCTTTTCCGCCATTTACGTGGCTATTTATGTTCTCTGTTAAGCTAAGGCCCGCAGCAATATTTACATCAGCGATCACAACTTTACCACCTTGGGCGGCGATGGCGTTAGCGAACTCCGCCCCTAATAGCCCTGCCCCACCGGTAACAATGACTACTTTGCTAGTTAACATTTCATTCCCCAAATCTTACGCACTGACATCTAATTTGTCACTCTATCAGTTATAACATCTAAACACTGGTTTAATCACATCGCCTTGCAGCAAACCCTCTGTCGATCCTTGTTGTATTGCCTGTGCATAAACTTTAAACGTGCTTTCGAGTGCCGTTGCCGTTTTTTGTAATTCCTGATCGCCATGCCTAAAGCTCAGCGCTATCCAAGGCATTAATACACCCTGCTTGATCATTTCTTGTGAAAATAAAGTGCGCAATGCCAACGACGGCTCGCCAGTTTGGTCATACGTTACATACCAGGGAGAGCATTCCACACCACCAGCCTTAAAATAGTCGGCAATGCCTGCTTCTGCGGCTTTGGCATTCATCAGTGAGATTAGTTGACGTCCATATTTCCACATGTGATCGACCACATTATGACGCTGCATTAGTTCTACTGTTTTGACAAAAGCACCAAGACCGGCCATCTCTGCGCCATGTGTCGTTGACATTAAGAATAGCCGTTCACGTCCAGCAAACTCAATAGAGCCCAACTCCATGATGTCACGTTTGCCAGCCACCGCTGCCACAGAAAATCCATTGGCAATAGCCTTACCAAACGTACATAAGTCCGGTTGCACTTGGTAGTAATGTTGCGCGCCTTTCATATCCCAACGGAAACCGGTAATCATTTCATCGAGAATATAAACTATGCCCTGTTTTTGGCATAAGCGCTGCACATCGTGTAAATAAGTCTCACCCGCATGTGTCAAAGAAGTTGCTGGGTGTGCAGTAGCACTTGGTTCCAGTACTACACAAGCTATTTGATCAGGGTATTCATTAATCAAACGCTCAAGCGACGTAATATCGTTATAAGCAAAAACCTTTGTTTGCTCAATGACAGTGGCTGGAATGCCACGCTTGATTGGTGTAGAGCCAATAAACCAGTCATC
>CAMBDN010000234.1 GCA_945865355.1 Legionella genomosp. 1 | reverse complement strand
TTGATAAAGTGTATGAAAAAGGGATTTCGCTTACTAAGAAAGAAATGGGGCAATATCAGTCTAAAATTAAGCGTTCTTCAAGTTTGCCAAAATGGGATGTTAGAATTTTGCCTCAAGCTGGGTAGGTTATTAAGTTTGAGATCCCTTATAAGCGCATTACGAGCAGACGTATATTGCTTGGGGGTATTGATTTTGTTTAATTGTTCCTCTTGGGCGCGTTGAAACAGCTCCCAAATTGCGGGTCGTATTTCTGCGAAAGGTTTTTTCAATCGCATTTGTTGTTTAGCGGGGTTGAACTGAAAATAGTTATTTAAGGCATCAAATTTTGGTTCAAATGTAGCAGGCATTTTAAAGTCAATTAATACATTGAAATAGTCTTGATTGCTAGGTTGTTGCAAGGCTGCTGCATAGTTGAGTATTGTTGCTATGCGAGCCATTTTCTTGTGGGTTTCTGCAGCTTGCGCTTGCTCATTAATTTCTTTAGGTAAATGATGAATTTCACTTCTGAGTGAATCTAAAATACCACGTTTTAGAGTAAGGTTAGCGCTTTCATATTCTCTAAGGGTTATCGCTAATTCTGATACTAATCTAGGCATTATATACTCCTGAAGAAAAATAGTGGGGTGCGTACACCAGCTCCATTTTGGAGCTGGATTTAAATTACACTCAAGGCGAGTAATTTTAGGGCATACTGGGTAATATGTAAAATATAATATACGATGTTCGTGTAACAGATATTTATAGGACTTATAAAAAACAGGTTATTAATAAAATACACCACCCGATAAACCAACGACCGTGATAGACGTTTTTAATTGCTCATCTCTTGGGTCTTTCGTTTCGCCAATAATAAATCGATATCCGCCTGGGCATGAAATGGTATCATTGTTTTTATTACAAGCGTCACTTCCATATTGATCAGCCCCTTTCATATAATTCACAGAATAATCGCCAAATGGTACTCCCATAGGTCCTAATACTCGTCGGCAATAATCCATGTTGTTGTAACAAACTCCGGGTCCGATAATCAGCGAGTTGCCCTGGGGATCAATCCAATTTTTAAATAAAGGATCAGCAAAAACAGGGGCACTAGAAAATACAAGTACAACACTTAAAGCCAAAGTGATTTTTTTAATGCTCATGTCAGAGTCCTAACTTATTAAGTGAGAGTAGAGTGTTTTTAGCTCTATGCGCGCATTATATTGCCATCTTTAGTGTTGGTCAAATAAGACTCAACTCGATCGGGTTTTCGTGCTATTTTACCCGGATTCCTGCTATAACGCTTTAAACCAGAAAAAGCACTTGAATTGTTATTGGGCGTTGAATAATACTGATTTAATTTGAACGGTAACAGGGTAGTATAAAGGCTTTAAATAAGTGCCAATCGAATTTTATCTTGCAATATATTAGGAGATAGCTTTTACCATGACGGTTAAACAGGAACAAAAACTTGCTGCGAACTCCTTAGGGATCGGCGAATCCATCATTATGGGCACAGCAGGTGCTGCACCTGCATTTAGTTTATCTGCAGCGATTGCTACGCTGATTGCTTCTATGGGCACTCTATCTCCTGCAAGTATTTTGTATTGTGGGATCATCATGTTTGGCATTACCTTGTCTTTTATTCATTTAAACAAAGTCATTGTTAATGCGGGTGCTTCATATGCCTGGGTTAGCCAAATTTTTGGGAAAAATCTAGGGTTTTTCGCTGGCTGGGCGCTTTTGGTTGCTTCTGCAGTATTTACGGTTTCTGGATCAATTCCTGCGGCTACTTCAACGCTACTTTTATTGGCTCCAGATTTGGTGAATAGCCCCGCTTGGGTAACGTTTGTTGCTGCACTTTGGTTGACCTTGATTGCGGCTGTTACCTTGAAAGGGATCAAACCAACAAGTTATCTTCAAGTGTTGATGACGGGTGTTGAAGTTCTGATATTAGTTGTAATTATTTGTTGTGGTCTTTTCTATTTTGCTAAGCATCCGGCGCATCAATTTTCTTTTGCTTGGTTAGCGTTAACCCACTTTACTCCAAGTTTGTTTGCAACCGGTGCTTTGGCTGCATTATTTCTCTTTTGGGGTTGGGATGTCACTCTTAACTTAAATGAAGAAACTAAAAATACTAAACATGCTCCAGGTTGGGGGGCTTTTTGGTCAGTGCTTATCATTATTTTGCTCTTTGTTTGTTTTTCCATTGTGGCACTCATCGTGATGAGCGACAGTGAAATTCAAAAGTCAGGAACCAACATTATTTTTGCTATTGCCGATAAAATATTCCCGCGTCCCTGGAGTTATTTAGCTGTATTGAGTGTTCTTCTTAGTTCAGCGGGAACATTGGAAACAACCATTGTACAATTTACTCGGACCATGTTTGCCCAGGGGCGAGATCGGTCCTTACACCAGCGTTATGCCAAATTACACCCAACCTGGAAAACGCCGTGGGTAGCGATCTTTTTTATCTGGGGTTTTGGTCTCCTGTTTTTATTTCTTTCGTCTTTTTTTCCAACGGTTAATCTTATTATTGAAGATTCGGTGCATGCAATCGGCTTTCAAGTTGCTTTTTATTACAGCCTTACCGGGTTTGCTTGTGCTTGGTATTATCGCTCCATGTGGAGGACTTTTCCTGAGTTAATCGGTTATATTGTTTGGCCTATATTAAGTTCACTATTTTTAATCTTTATTGCCGGTTATAGCATACCTACGTTTGATTTAGTGACGAATATAGTCGGTATAGGAGGCCTTGTTTTGGGTATAGTGCCATTTTTGTGGAATTATCAATCGAATAATAAAGTGGTGAAAAAACATTAACACTAGGATGAGCGCCATTTTCCATTAACTCGCGGTGAATCGCAGCCTCTATTATCTTGCTGTGCAGCTGATCCATTGACAAAATCGTCATATTGCTGCTGTTCTTCACGCACAGGGAAGAACGTTAAATTTCTTTTTGCCACCACAGAAAAGACAGATTTTACCGCCGTGTAGGCGTTTTCTGCGCCAGGGCATGGCCTTGCGCGACCAAATAGTTCGGGGTTTTTTACCTTACCATGCTCATCTAGTAACGTTTTTGTTTGTATCCTTTTTTGATTGAGATCGCCTTGAGGTATTATCGTTACCGAGCGAGGCAAGCAAAGCTCTCCGCCGATTGAGTATTTGGGTGCTTTACTGAAAAAAATACCATCATCAATTCTAAAAAGGCGTGAATCTCTAAACCGCCAAGTTGCGACTTCTTTGGCTAAATTATCATACAGATCACCAAGATTTTCACCCAGTTGTTGTTCTGAGCAGGTATGAATCACAGTGGCGGTTAAGAGGTGGACTAAATTGGACGCCACGAAAAATATCGCTGTCAAATTCATGGGTCTTTTATATTTGGTAGCAAAGGAATCGGGTAATTCTGCAGGACCACGATCACGATGTAACTGATTAGAAATTCGCTCTAGAACTTGATACAGCATGAACATGGTGACGGGATTTAGCTGATTAGGGTTTTGCCACATCTTCTCAAATGAATCAAGAGACGTAGTGAGTTGATCATATACCCTTTCAATATGAATTTTATTGAGACCTAAAAAAGCTTCTGCAAGTGCAAAAAAAGTAACTCGCTTGATGATGACATTAACAGGCGTATGTTCCCATTGCTCATGTTTGTCTAATTCAGCATGAAAGTGCTCTTGAATCTTTTGGTCAAAAGCAAGCACCTCGTTGTGAAGACATGATCTAAAAGCAGCCTTATCTACTGCTTAATCGGCCACTTCGGAGCGTGCCAGGGGAAATGAGACAAATTCTGTCGTGATTTAAGTTACTTGATTATCCTGCCATACACATCTCTATCTGTCCAGATTTATTTCCAATTTCAATTGATTCAGGCGGATTTATATACACCGCTTC
>CAMBDN010000233.1 GCA_945865355.1 Legionella genomosp. 1 | reverse complement strand
AACTGCAAATTAATAAACAGGCCTTACAACAAGATCTTGATGATAACTGGGAAGTGCTAGCCGAGGCTATTCAAACCGTGATGCGCCGTTATAATATTCCCAATGCCTATGAGCAAATGAAGGATTTAACGCGAGGATTAAGGATCGATGAAGCGCGGCTCAAACAATTCATCAAATTATTAGACATCCCTAATGAAACAAAAAAACAATTGATGAATCTAACGCCTGAAAAATACACGGGTCTAGCCACGCAGTTAGTGAAAGCTTTTTCATGACGACGTCCTTGTCACAACAAGGACAATCAAAGGAATTTGATGTGCTCGTCATAGGCACAGGACTGGCTGGCTTGCACTATTGTATGCAATTATTAAGCTTGCAACCGCGGGTTAGAATTGCCCTTATCAGCAAAGCTGAAGCGAAAGAATGCAATAGTCGCTATGCTCAAGGGGGAATTGCAGCCGTTTTTACCCCAGAGGACTCTCTAGAATCACACATTAGCGACACTCTTCGTGCCGGTGATGGACTCTGTTATCAACCAACCGTTGAGTGCGTGATTCGGCAGGGTCCTGATGCAATTAAACAATTACAATCCTACCCTATTCACTTTGACAAAATGGCTAGTGGCGATTACGCCCTCGCCCAGGAAGGCGGCCACTCACATCGACGAATCTTTAATTGTGGCGATCAAACCGGTCTGACTACCATAGAAGCACTCATCAATGCGGTACGCCAACAATCGCAAATTCATTTTTTCGAACATCACGTTGCGATTAATTTAATAACCCACTATCACCCGCATCGTACCGATAATCAAGGGGAGGTTTTTGGGGCCTATGTTTTAGATTGCGAACTCAATCAGATCCACACTTTTTTATCTCGATGCGTTATTTTAGCGACAGGTGGGGCTGGCAAAACCTATCGTTACACGACCAATCCCATGGTAGCTACTGGTGATGGAGTCGCCATGGCCTATCGCGCTGGCGCCCGGGTGGGGAACATGGAGTTTTATCAATTTCACCCGACCCTGCTACATCATCATTCAGTGAATAATTTTCTTATCTCAGAAGCGGTGCGAGGCGAAGGAGCCTTACTGAAAAATTCCGATACTGGTCAGCAATTTATGCATCAATATGCACCGGAACAAATGGAGCTAGCTACGCGTGATGTGGTATCCCGAGCAATTTTCAATGAAATAGAAAACAGCCATAGTGGTTTTGTCCATTTGGATATTACCCATCAATCAAAATCATTTTTAAAAAAGCGCTTCCCGCAAATTTATAAGACCTTATTATCCATTGGTATCGACATGAGCCAAGACATGATACCCGTCGTTCCAGCTGCACATTATCAATGTGGTGGTGTATTAACCGATATCGACGGCCGCACCGATCTTAAACGCTTGTATGCAATTGGCGAAGTGGCTTTTACGGGGTTACACGGAGCAAACCGCTTAGCGAGTAATTCGCTACTTGAGGCAGTGGTGATGGCTGCCAATGCAGCGCGGTGTACCTTGAAAGACATTACCACCCCATGGAAACCATTGGAAAGCATCCCCAATTGGAGTTCTCCAGGGGAGGTGAATAATCGCCGAGCTAGCCAAATCAATGCTCACTGGCGCAGTCTTCGTGGCGAAATGACCTCGTATGCAGGTATTGTTCGTACGGAGGCAGGCCTTGAAGATCTACTGCAGTTAATAATAAAAAGGGTTAAAATAATTGAAGAGTATTACTGGAAGCATTGTATTACACGTGATTTCATTGAGCTGCGAAATATTATTCTCAACGCAGAATTGATTGTTCGAGCGGCACTATCAAGAAGAGAGTCAAGGGGTGGACATTTTAGGGAAGATTTTGTGCATAAGAATGCTCAGGCACAAGAAAGTATTTCTCGACTGAATTCACCACAGAATCCTTTTGTTTAGGAAGGTAGTGATTGAATAAATCCCCCCTATCCCCCACCTTTGTAAAAGGGGGGGATAGGGGGGATTTAATCACTCTAAATGATGCAACCCATATTGCCCAACACATTTTCTAATAAGGCTACTAAATTGTTTACGACACAAACCACCTATCAACCAGAAAAAACACTCATGCAGATCACCAATGACATGAGCATTTGTCAAAGTGATTACCCACTAGACTGGTACCAACAAGAATTCACTCCCTATGCAGAAGAATATCTCGCCCTGCCAGACCGCAAACTAACCACCGTATTAGCATGGATGTCGCCCTATCTTAAAAAGGCACAAGACCATTTTGGTGACAAACTACTATTGCTAGCACATTATTACATGGGCGGAGATATCGTACGCTTGATTGAACAATTTGGTGGAAAAATTGGTGACTCTTACCAATTAGCACTGATGGCCGCTAACCATCCTGAGAAGTCAGTGATCATCGAATCAGCCGTCCATTTTATGGCCGAATCCATTAGCATTTTGGCCAACACCCATCAAAACGTCTACATCACCAACCCAAAATCGGGCTGCACCATGGAAATGCTGGCAAAAGACTTTATGGTTGAACCCGCATTTTTAGATCTCAATGAACGCTATGGCGCTGAAAATATTATACCGGTATGTTATATGAACACATCCGGTCGCGTGAAAGCGATGACTGGCGCACAAGGTGGGGCAGTTTGTACCAGTTCTAATGTTAAAAAAATCTTCCAATGGGCACAAAAGAAAAATAAAAAGATTTTATTTATTCCCGATCAACACATGGGAGAAAACGTGGCTTATTGGCTGGGTATCAAGAATATTGCCTACTGGCCTGGTGGTAGTGAAGGTGCGCAATACTCCTTAGCCGCTCAAGATAGCAAAACCCTGGCAACGTTTGATCGCGCTGAATTAATCCTTTTTGCAAGTCAATGCGCAGTTCATACCTACTATCAACCCTACATGTGTGAATATTGGCATACAAAAGGCTACGCAACCGTCGTTCATCCTGAATGCCGTAATGATGTGATTCGTGAGGCACAACAAGCAGGTTCTACCGCTTTCATCTGGGATTATGTTGTTAACGATCGAGCAGGCACAAAACGCTATGCCATTGGTACTGAAAATCATATGGTCGAAAATGTTAAACAGCACTGCAAGAATTTAAATATTGAAGTTGTTAATCTCGCTGAAGCACCAACTGCTCTACAAACAAATGGCGTTGGTTGTGGGTGTGCCACCATGTCACGCAATGACCCACCCCACCTGGTTGCCTTGGTTGATCTATTACGCCAAGGTAAGGACATGGCTTATAACAAGGTATGCGCGGGTGATGTGGTCAATGAATTTACAGGATCACGCAGCCGGTTACAGAAAATCGACCAGACCTGGGTCATTGAGAATGCTAAGCGTGCCTTGCAAATGATGATTGATATTACAGAAAATCAGATTTAAGTAACGCACCACGTCATTTCGGGCGAAGCGAGAGATCTCATAGATAGTACTCAGCGTTTATGCCCAAAATCCTTCGTCGCAAGCGCCTCTGGATATGGCAGCTTGGGCCCTGACCATCTGTTCATAAAAATAGTTGTTTGTGTTATAATAATCCATTGCATTCACTCCGGAACAATTTCATCATGAGAAATGGCGAAAAGTATGCGGGCGGTCTCACTTTAAATTTTATTGACCCAGCAGAATTCGAAAACGAACCGGTAGGTGATTCCGAAAAAAATGATCCTATAAAAGCACGCAATTTGCTGCGCGTTTTAATGAACGGATGGAATGAACGGTGGACTGACCTCCTATCTTGGCGAACATTTAAAGCCGTATTTAATGACCGCGATCACAAACTGACCAAGGCCCTACGTCATGAATTTCAGCAAGGATTTCACCATGTTTTTTCGCAATTGGCAGGTCAAGCCCTTAACCAACAACAATTGAACCAAGCACAACTCTACCTCAGTAACTGCTTATCATATCTACCCTTCGCTGATATTACGCCT
>CAMBDN010000232.1 GCA_945865355.1 Legionella genomosp. 1 | reverse complement strand
TCATAATGAGTATAAGCCTCTAGAGCATGTGCAAAAGTGTGCCCAAGATTGAGCAAGGCTCGTCGCCCTGTTTCTTTTTCATCGTCATGAACAATGTCAGCTTTTATCCGACAGCAGTAAGCAATGATAGAGGCAAAATGCTCACTTTGAACAGCGGGTAACCCTTCAGCCAAAACCCTGCTAAGGATTTCAAGAAACTCACCACCAACCAAGAGGCCATATTTTATTACTTCGGCAAGTCCTGCTCGAAACTCTCGCTCAGGCAATGTTGTCAATGTGGATAAATCCATGAGGACTGCATGCGGCTGGTGAAAACTGCCGATCATATTTTTACCACTTGGATGATTAATTGCTGTTTTTCCACCGACAGAGGCATCTACTTGGGCCAACAACGTTGTTGGCAACTGAATAAAACGCACTCCCCGTTGATAGGTAGCGGCCGCAAACCCAGTTATATCTCCGATGACGCCACCACCCAATGCAATAAGTGTTGTATCACGATGATGGCGAAACTTAATTAACGCATCATATATCGTCCACAAACTTTGCTGGTTTTTATGCATCTCTCCATCAGCAAGCACAACGTCATCACATTGGATTGAGGAAAATGCTTGTTTAACTCGAGGGAGATAGAGCGGTGCAAGGGTATTATTGGTCACTATCATCACTTGCTTAGCAGCAACATGCTGACGTAATAATTCAACATCAGCTAAGAGATCGCGACCAATATAGATTGGATAGTCATGCGATGCACACAAAACATCCAATTGATGGAAAATATCAGACTTCGCCATAAATATATTTAATAATGTTATTGGCCACTGCCTTAACCGTCAATTTGTCGGTTTCAAAGCTAACATCTGCCATTTCTTCGTAGAACGGCTCGCGCTCATCACGCAGAAGCTCTAAACGTCCCTCTAAATTATCGGTCTGTAACAGAGGGCGTTTGGTATCACGTTTAGTCCGCTCAAATTGCTGTTGCAACGATGTTTTGAGATAAATCACCGTCCCACGTCCAGCCAGAGCATTCCTATTTTCTGGTGTCATGACCACACCACCGCCTGTTGCCAATACAATATTGCTTTTCTGAGTCAATTCATCGATCACTTTCTGTTCTCGTCGACGAAAACCGTCTTCTCCTTCAACATCGAAGATCCAGGAGATATCGGCACCAGTGCGCTCTTCAATCACCTCGTCGGAGTCAAAGAACTCAAGCTTGAGCTCTTTTGCCAAAGTACGGCCTATTGTACTCTTACCAGCTCCCATCGGCCCTATTAGAAATATATTGCGTACTTTAACGATGCTCATTTTTTATCACTTACCTCTTCATTCAAACAGGAAATCAAACTATTTGTCCATTGAACCCAAACCCAAAAAATGCGTCCGCGCAATATGATAGTATACGCGATGGACAGATACAATGCAGGCAATTTATCAGGAATTCCAACAAGCGCTATTTATAACCCCGATATTGCGGCGGTATCACTACCGGTTTACCAAATTTATCTAACTCCACACCTCTGGCGACATTCTGCTTCATCCCCTCAACTTTCGTTATCGATAAATTGTTGGTTATTATCCTAGGAGTAATGAAAATGAGCAACTCTTCATTATCATTTATGACCTGTGTTCTACTAAATAAATATCCCACATAGGGTATTCCTCCTAAAAAAGGGATCCGCGTAATATTGTTATTTTTATTTTGTTTATAAATACCACCCAAAACAATCGTTTGACCATTATTAACTAAAACATTTGTTTGCAACGACTTGGTTGAAATAACCGGCACTTGCTGCACAAACTGCCCTGATTCTTCATCCTGAGTAATAACCAAGTCCATTAATAACTTATCATCTGGCGTTATTTGTGGTGTTACCTTCAAGCTTAATACTGCTTGTTTAAATGCAACTGCGGTAGCACCACTTGATGTGGATTGTTGATATGGAATATCTTCTCCTGATGCAATCACCGCCGATTGCTGGTTAGTGGTTATTAAACGTGGGCTAGCAATGATCTCAGCGTTTCCTACACTTTCCAATGCAGATAATTCCAAATCAAGAAGAACACCACCGCCCAACTTTGCTAAAGCAATACCTACAGATGCTGGTTGTAGCCCGCTGGTAGGTAATGCTGCTAAATCCAAGTTTAATCGATCAGACAACGGTGTAACATTAGCTGGGGTGATGCCTTGTGCCATTTGGTTTGCGCCGGCTAAAGTACCACTTAAATGGGTTGGTTTTGATACCCCCCAGCTAATACCGAGATCCATCTCGCATTTCTTTTTCACATCTACAATGCGCGCTTCGATAACCACCTGCCTGACGGGAACATCCAATCGCTCTACTAATTTCCTAATTTCATCAATTTTCTCTCCAGTATCTTGTAACCAAATGGTGTTTGTTCTAACGTCAACGCTAAGTGCTCCGCGATCAGACAACAACGAATTTGACTTATCTTTCAGCATGGTTGCAATATCTGCAGCCTTAGCATAATTCACTTGCAACAAATCGGAACGGACCGGGGCTAGCTTTCTTGCTGCCATTTGCCCTTTAAGTTGTTCATTCTCGCGCGCAACGAAAGCGGCCGCCTTATCAATGAGAATAACGTTACCAAGCTGGCGTTTATCCAAACCTTGCGTGGTTAAAATAATATCAAGCGCTTGATCCCATGGAACGTCATTTAATCGCAAGGTAATACTACCAGACACTGCATCACTAACAACGATGTTAATCCCGGTGAAATCTGCTAATAATTGCAACACGGCCCGCACTTGAATCTCTTGAAAGTTCAATGAAATACGCTTGCCAATAAATAATTTCTTTTGCAATTTAGCTTGTTGCATTTCTTCTTCTGATAGAGGAAATATATCGATGATAAATTGCTTATTCACCTGATAGGCAAAATGACCATAGCCCCCTTTATTCAGCAGGGTAACGCGTGCAGTTCTACCCTCTTGCTGTACATTAACGAACTGTGTTGGACTATGAAAATCAGCGACGTCATAACGTTTCAATAAACGTTGTGGTACGCGAGTACTGGTAAAATTAGCAATGACTTCATCACCCTTCTGCACAATATCAACGGGGATCCCTGGATCAGACACATCAATAATGATCCGTCCACCCTGTTTATCCATGCCACGGAAGTCAACATTGGTTATGTTAAAACGAGCATTCACATCACGATGAGTAATAAACACCTCTTTTTTCGGTGACAATAACTGTTCACCTTTACCACTGATGATAAGCGTATATACGTGCGCTGAAGCCTCTCCTGAATAAGTAACCGTACCCGTTAGATCAAGAATAGCTCGAATGCGATTTCCAAGAGATACAATTTTATACTGAACCAAAGAACCAACATCAACCTTTTTTGATTTCAAAGTTTCATCTAGCTGAGTGCTGCTATTGATAAAATCCAAGACCAAGCGGGGTGGTTGCTGAGTGATAAAATTTGCTGGCAATTGCGAAATAGTCTCTTCGAATTGAAAATCTATGCGTACGCGATTACTAGGCATCGGCATCACTTTCAATCCAGTCAATACATTATCTTTCGCGAACAAACTCGGAGTGAATATGATCATTAGCATGCATAGAATAATAATTTTGCGCAACATAGTCTCCTAAAAGATATCTTTTTGGGTGTTTGTCCTGGAGCCGACAAACAACCGCTAACTTTTTGTACGTAAATTGAGAGAAATCTTTCTTTTCTCCCATTTCCCATCGACCTGCACTGCTTCCTCTAACTCGATGGTTTTTTCTTTAATATTTTTGATGAGCCCGTAGTTTTGCCCCATGTAATCACCAGGCTTTACGCGCGTGACCAGTCCATCAGGCTCTTGAATTAATGCCCAGATGGTTGATCCTTCCCGCAATAAACCGACAAATTTAAGTGCGTCTAAAGGAAAAGCTTCCAAGGGCTGTTTGGGACGTTTTTCATTCGGTGCAACGCCTTGATCTACA
>CAMBDN010000231.1 GCA_945865355.1 Legionella genomosp. 1 | reverse complement strand
CTAGTTTGACTATCAATGATAGCAGCACTTGGTATGCGTTTACGTCCTTCGTGAACACGAACGCGTTCACGCAACACCCTGTTTATTTCATCTATAGTACCATCCGCCTTCCATGCATTAAAATACCCATTGACCGTTGATCTTGGAGGAAACCCTTCGGGTAGCATATCCCACTGGCATCCTGTGCGTAACATATACAGAAGAGCATTAACTACTTCTCGCAAATCCGTTGTTCTTGGTCTTCCTCGCTCTTTCTCTGGTGGTAGATGGGGTTTAATGAGCTGCCATTGGCTCTCAGTTAAATCGCTTCGATAATATTTCCTGGTCATTTAGGCTATTATTATTGTGAGTCCATTATATCAGTATAGGGCTCACAAAGTAGTATGGGATTTTTCGGATAGGCTCTAAGCTGTCGTCATGAAACCATGGGTGACCCAATCTTTTGGAACAACTGATCTACGATTTGGAACGCACTAACTTTGCTACATCATAGATGGTGATTGGAGATTCGATCCCCTTAACCTTCACGCGCAAATAACCATTAATATCGATATATTCAGCGACTTCCTGATACGTTGCTGCGGAAATTAATATTTGTCCACCAATGCTTAAACCTTGAATTCGAGAAGACAAATTAACCGATGAGCCAATGGCGCTATATTGCATGCGCTTCTTCGACCCTGTGTTGCCCACCACCGCCATTCCTGTATTAACGCCTATTCCCATTTCTAAATGAGGACAATCACGCCTTTTATCAGCGTGATTAAATTTTACTAGCGCACTTTGCATTTCTAAAGCACATTGGATGGCGCGTAAAGAATCTTCTTTGTCAGAATAAGGTGCGCCAAACAATACCATAATTGCATCGCCAATGAATGAAGCTACCGTTCCTTTGTGCTTTTCAATAACATTAACCATTTTAGAAAAATAGGCGTTCAAAAGAGAAACCAATTGTTCAGCCGGTAGATGTTCGGAGAGGGGGGTAAAATTCCTTAGGTCGCTAAATAATATGGTTACTTTCGTTTCTTTACCACCTAACTTTAGTTGGGTTGGTGATTGAAGAATCATATCAATGACTTCATCTGACATATAAAAACTAAATACCTTGCGAATAAGGCTATTACGCTGTTCAAGTTTCTTTTTTATTTTTTCTAATGAGTGATTTGAATAGCGAAGGCTCAGTTCATCTTTAGCAATATTCGCTAGTGTTAACAGGATGTTAAGTTGCTTTGAGGTTAATTTTCTTGGCGTTGTGTCTGCCAAGCAAAAAGTACCCACGTTATAACCTTCAGGAGATGTAAGTGGCACTCCCGCATAAAACCGAATGTTAGGATCTTCCTGCACCAGAGAGATATGTGCGAATCGTTTATCAAGAAGCGTATCTTGAATAATCAAAGGCTCGTGATTTTTTATTGTCTCATTACAAAAACTAAACGCTCTTGGCATTTGCTTCTTTTTTAATCCATGCTCCGATTTAAACCATTGTCTTTTTTCATCTATAAAAGCAATATAACAAATTGGAATATCGAGCAATTCAATCGCAAGCATGACCAATCGGTCATAACATTCTTCGGGAAGGGTATCTATAATTTTTAAAGAGTATAGCTCCTCCAGTCTCTTTTGTTCGTCAGGATGTGCACTTAATTCGTTTGGTGGTTTTCTTTTTGGCACGTTCTACTCATCATGAAGAGTGATATTTTTAATGATTATAGACATTAGGCTCAATTTAGGCTATGTCCCTAAAGTTTATTTGCAGTTTTTCTTTCGTTCATATTGTTCAATATTTTGTTGAACAACTCTTTGAATAGTATCAATAGAGCAGGGCGAGAGCGTCAAAATTTTTTAGCACAACAATCATCCAATTACGTCATCCCGAACACAGTGAGGGATTGCCAGCTGCTGGAGGCGCCTAACTGTGTTAAGAGTTACTAACCAATCTGGATAACAACTCCGTAGGAGGAAGGGTTCATTACACTAGAGCCCATCGGTTTATCGATTCGGACATTTTTTTAGCATCAAAACTCTGGTGGTCTAAAAAGACCGAAAAATAGTCACAAAAATAATCAAATGAGCCTTATAATTGACATTGTGGTGTTTTTATTGTATCATAATTGCAAATTATCCTGCTGTTTTCATTGGAAAATTATGATTCACTCAACACTAGATCAGTTGGGGCCCCTTCCAAAGTCATTTTCTACGTATCAACTAGAAGAGCTTTTCCGACGCTTAATCAGTAACGAGCGCTTCCATGTAGAAAAGCCAATGGCATTGGTTTTCGGAAAAGATGGTGCTATTTACCTCATGAATGAGTTGTTATCCAATGCAAATTTAGAGCATTTGATTTTTCATCCTTTGGATTTTGAGAGGTACAATCAATATGCCGCTGATAACACTCACCCTCTTTTTCAATCAACATTAACAGAAGAACAAGAGCGGCACTGTCGTGATATTTTTCCGGATTTAAGTTTAGCTGAAATGAGGTCAATTAACATATACACCGGTGGCGCTTATAACGACATGAACATATTTTTAAGACGAAAACCGGAGTTCTTTCACCAACCTCTGGACGTTATGAAAGCCATCATGATACATTCTATCATGTGTTGCAGCGCGCTAACCAAGACGCCTGATCGCTCCATCCAAGAAACATTCCGCGTAGAAAAAATTCCCACCGACAATACAAGAACGCTTTATTTGCAAAAACGAATCAACGCAGCTAAAGAACAGACCATTATTTATTTAGAGGGCTTTGTCAGCACGTCCGTAGGTGCTCCAACTCAAAGCGGTGACATTGTTTACCTTTTTAAAAATTTAAAGGGCAAATACATCAAACCCTTATCCCAATGTCCTGCTGAAAACGAATACTTAATTCCACCCACTCAAATTAGAGTAGAACGGTATGATGGAGACAGAACAAATGTAAAATTGAGACGGTTTAAACACTCCTTTGAAGTATCAACAACTAGCGTACTCGGTCATCGACCGATAAAGAGCCTAATACAGCCAACTTTGAACGAATTCATAAAATTGAGCATTTATAAATGGGGTTATATTTCAGATAACACAAAAGACGAAAAGCTCAAAAGATGCATACAAGAAGCACTAAAAATACTTCTATCACTATCAATGAGACGTGATAATATACTCCATCAAAAAGAGGACCTTATCTATAAAGCTCTTTTAACCTTCCATCATTCTATTGACGCATATCTAAACGGGGAGGCCGCCCATCTACCCAGACCCGTCTCTATAAAGTCCTTGTTTTTTATGCCAACATTGTCATCATCTTATATAAAGCCATTAGCTATCACCTTATGTATCATTGGATTAGCAGGAGTTCTTGTTGGTAGCTTCGGTTTGGCATGCATGATTGCGCTAGGTTTAGCAACATCTCTTTTGATCACCATCGGAGGGGGAGTGTTTCTATCTGTAGGTGGCTTTTTTGCTATCAAACAGCAAGAGCATGATGCCTCTCTCGATCAACAAAGGAGAGGTTCAAATGTAAGAGGGTGTCCGGAAAGTCCATGCCTTCGGCTTGCTTAGTAGTCAACCGCATAAAAAAACCGTCACTCCATCGGCAATATTCAATGCTGTGCTGTTCGATCACGTTCAGCAAGCTTGAAATGCAGCCCTTCGTATGTTCCCAAACGACCGCAGGAGTTAGCTTCTCATCCTGCAAATAACGATTAACCATATCATGAGACAACGTTTCTACGTGCTCAGCAAAGTTCGTTAATGGGTAGTTAATTTGGCTACTGAATAAATACTGGCAATAATCCAAGCGTGTTACTGTATTTGTTTCTGGGTGGGCCATAATTAGTATGCGTTCGGTGAAATACGGGTTGAATTAGAAAAAGCGATTAATTTATCTTGAGGTTAAATGGAAGAAGATTCGCATAGTCTTCTGCAGTTTTGCAAAAGCGAATTTTTTCGAAGAGGACTTTGAGGTAATCAAAGGGAATAAGACC
>CAMBDN010000230.1 GCA_945865355.1 Legionella genomosp. 1 | reverse complement strand
TCCGCAACGAAGTGGTCAACTTTGTCTTGAGAGCTCGTGCCAATAATCACGGTAAAAATCCAAAATGGAACAGCTACGAAAAATTGAAATCGGTTATTGAGAAAAAAATGTTCACCAACACCGAAGACTTGCTCCCAGTCATTTCATTCAATGCCAAAGCATCTGAAGATGACAAGAAAAAGCATGCTGAGTTCATTGCTCGCATGGTGGATAAAGGTTACACCGCGAAACAAGTTCGACTGCTGTGTGAATGGTACTTGCGCGTACGCAAATCTCAGTGATTTGCAAGGAAACAGCCCATGACTCAATTGATTGATCGACGACAAAATGCTGGGAAAAAAAGCACGGTAAACCGACAGCGATTTCTGCGTCGTTATAAAAACCAAATCAAGCGCGCCGTATCCGAGGCGGTAGGGAAGCGGAGTATCACCGAGATTGACCAAGGCGAGCAAATCACAATCCCTGCCAAGGATATTGCGGAACCACGCTTTCATCGTGGTTCCGGAGGTAGAGTTGAACGCATTCTCCCTGGCAATGATGAATTTATTAGCGGAGACCGGATCAAGCGTCCTAGTTCCGAAGATGGACAGGCCGGAGGTGGCGGTGATGCTAGCAACAGTGGGGACGGTGAAGATGATTTTGTTTTCCAACTCACTCGCGAAGAATTTCTTGAATTGTATTTTGAAGATTTAGAACTACCCGATCTGGTAAAAAAAGAATTAGCACGGATCAATACCCTCAAGACCGTACGCGCAGGTGTTACAACCAGCGGTATTCCCAGCAATATTAATATACTTCGCTCCATGCGTCAGGCGACGGGTCGTCGTGTTGCATTGGCATCACCTTACAAACGTCAATTGCGACTTGCCGAAAAGGAGCTCACCCTTCTGCTAGAGAGCACTCAGCCTGACCCAGCAGAGGTATCGCGCATCCAGACCCAGATTGCCCTTCTAAAAAAGAAAATTAATGCTGTTCCATTCATCGACACGATTGATCTGCGTTACAACAATCGAGTGCGAAGACCTGCGCCATCAACCCAAGCAGTCATGTTTTGCATCATGGATGTTTCAGGCTCGATGGATGAACCCAAAAAAGATATCGCCAAACGCTTCTTTATATTGCTCTATTTATTCCTAACCAAAAACTATGAAAAAATTGAATTAGTGTTTATCAGGCATCACACCTCTGCAAAAGAAGTCAGTGAACAAGATTTTTTCTATTCTCGAGAAACGGGTGGCACCGTCGTGTCCAGCGCACTTGAGCTCTTACATCAAACGATAGAGGCACGCTATCATCCCGCCTCCTGGAACATTTATGTCGCCCAAGCATCCGATGGCGACAATTGGAATGCTGATTCACCGTATTGCCTTGAGTTGTTACAAAACAAAATCATGCCGCTACTGCAGTATTTTGCCTACATTGAAATTATGCCTCGCCACCATCAAAGCCTGTGGGAGGTATACCAACAAATTGGTGAGCAGTACCACAATTTTTCCATGGAAAATATTGACAACGTGAATGATATTTACCCGGTATTTCGTGAATTATTTAAAAGGAAAACGGTATGAAAAAAAAACCGTTATCGACTGGCGCCGAATGGACCTTTGAACTCCTTCAAGCCTACGATCATGAGATTGCACGACTCGCAAAAGACTTCAAGCTTGATACCTATCCTAATCAAATTGAAGTGATCTCAGCTGAACAAATGATGGACTCCTACGCTTCCGTTGGCATGCCCATTGGCTACCATCATTGGTCCTTTGGTAAACATTTTGTTGGTGTAGAAAAAAGTTACCAACGTGGACAAATGGGTCTGGCGTATGAACTCGTCATCAACTCTAACCCATGTATTTCCTATCTCATGGAAGAAAACACGATGGCCATGCAGGCATTAGTCATTGCCCATGCGTGTTATGGTCACAATTCTTTTTTTAAAAATAATTATTTATTTAAAATGTGGACATCTGCGGATGCCATTATTGATTATCTTGTTTTCGCTAAGAACTACATCAGTGAATGCGAAGAGCGCTATGGCATTGACGAAGTAGAAACGATATTAGACGCCTGTCATGCCCTCATGAATTATGGCGTGGATCGTTATAAGCATCCTTCAGCCTTGTCTATACAAGAAGAAAAAATTCGTCAACAAAACCGAGCGATGTACCTACAGACTCAGGTGAACGAGTTATGGCGCACCATTCCACCCAATAAGGGCGAAGATAAAAGCGGTGAAAAACCACGCTTTCCAACTGATCCACAAGAAAATATACTTTATTTCATCGAGAAAAATGCGCCACTGCTCCAACCTTGGCAACGAGAGATTGTCCGCATTGTCAGAAAAATTGCCCAATACTTTTATCCGCAAGGGCAAACCAAGGTCATGAATGAAGGTTGGGCCTGCTTTTGGCATTACACTTTATTACATGCACTTTATGAAGAAAAATTAGTCACTGACGAATTTATGTTAGAAATATTACAAAGCCATACCAACGTTATCATGCAGCCCGCCTACAACAGCCCCCATTTTAATGGCATCAACCCCTACACCCTGGGTTACCATATGATGCAAGACATTAAACGTATCTGTGAGAAACCAACGGAAGAAGACCAACGTTGGTTTCCTCAGCTGGCACATACCGATTGGTTATCAAGTTTAGATAATGCCATGCGCAACTACAAAGACGAAAGCTTCATTGCTCAATATTTATCACCGCATATGATAAGGGAACTGAAATTATTTCACATCGTCGATGATGATAAACTTCCAGAGCTACTGATAGGCGCCATTCACAATGAACAAGGCTATCAATCAATCCGTGAGTCTTTAGCTACGCAATATAACTTGAGTAACATCGATCTCGATATTCAGGTTTTTTCAGTCGATCTAGAAGGAGACCGCTCATTAACGTTACATTACACCCAACAAAATAGAATACCATTAGGAAATGCCACCAACGATGTATTAAAGCATCTTTACACCCTGTGGAAATTCCCTGTACTTTTAAAAGCTGTTGATACAAAAGGCCAAGTCACTGCCGAATTTCACTGCCCGATATCCCCAACGCCACCAACCGTTTAATATTGTTTAAAGTTGTTTAAATCAGCTCCCATAAATACATATACGATTCAATGAGTTAGGTTTAAATTTAACCTATAAATGTATATCCATAAATCAAATGAATTGAATTTTTTACTAAATACTTACATTTTGATGTCTAAAATGTTAACATCCCTGCCGCGAGCTAATAACTATTATAACGAATTTGACTTTACATCCTTAAATCAAGTGGAGATATAAATGCCCAAAATGATGAATGCAGAAGCAGGGATAAGAGCCCTGCAAACACATATAAATACACAAAAAGCTTTTGCCGCCGTTAAAGCAACAGCAAAACAATATACAGAAGCTAGCCAACAGCTGGCCACTGAAACCGCCTATGCTGGTCCAGAGCTAGCAAGAATCGAAGCGCTTTATACTGCTTCTAAAAAGAAAGTCAAACATGCTGCGTTGCTTGCTTCCTATAATGAAGTACATGGTCGCGTCGTAAGATCAATAGTTGAGCTAACAACGTTAAAAGCTGGCTATGATGCTGCACCAGCGGCTGAAGAAGCTGAACGAGTCGAAGCTAAACGTGTTGCTGATGAAACTGCTGCTCGTGAATTAGCTGAACGCACTGCTGCTGAAACTGCTGCTCGTGAATTAGCTGAACGCACGGCCGCTGAAACTGCTGCTCCTGAATTAGCTGAACGCACTACTGCTGAAACTGCTGCTCGTGAATTAGCTGAACGCACGGCTGCTGCAGTTGCTACACAAATCAAAGCCGACTATCTAGAAGCTGTAATTACGTCTATAACACCTGAAGATGAGTTAACAGATTATGAAAAAGCGTTGCGCCTGCTGAAAGGCCAAAGGCATGATGCACGTCTTGATGAGTCTTTCGATGCCTTGGTTGCCAAAATTGAGCAATTGAAGCAAG
>CAMBDN010000229.1 GCA_945865355.1 Legionella genomosp. 1 | reverse complement strand
CCTAGCCTCCCTTTTTAAAAGGGAGGGATCATTAACCAAATGCCATTGCTATATGTACTCATTTGGTATGTTGATGTAGAGATGCTAATCAAGGCCCCCTCCGTAAACGGGTGGGGGTATTTTCATGCTACGCCTCTTCCTGCCTACGTAGAAAAGCAGGTATATCCAGATAATCAACGTCGGGTATTGCTTCACTGCTTTGCTTAATTTCAGCAGGCGATGCGGCTTGTTTACGAATAACTGCAGGCCGCTCCAACTGTTGATAATCAAGAGAGCCATCCAATTTACGCGTTTCTATAAGACGCGCCTTGCCAGGGGCTTGCTGTTGATGACGTTGTCGCACATCACCTAGGCCTGTCACAATGACGGTTACACGCATTTCTTCAGTCATTTCCGGATCAATCACTGTACCAACAACAACGGTCGCATCATCTGAAATAAACTCTTTGACAACATCACCTACTTCTTCAAACTCGCCGATGGACATGTCCATTCCAGCCGTAATATTAACCAGTATTCCCCTCGCACCTGAAAAATTGACATCTTCAAGTAAAGGCGAAGCAATAGCTGCCTCTGCTGCTTGTCGTGCTCTTTCTTCTCCTTTAGCGCTGCCTGTTCCCATCATCGCCATACCCATTTCTGACATTACTGTGCGCACGTCAGCAAAATCGACGTTAATTAACCCTGGGCGCGTAATTAGGTCGGATATGCCCTTCACAGCCCCCAGTAACACGTTATTTGCAGCTTTAAACGCGTTGAGCAAGCTAATATTCTTACCTAACACACTCAATAATTTGTTGTTGGGAATCGTAATGAGTGAATCAACATGTTCGGCTAATCGACGTATTCCTTCATCGGCGGCCAGTGCACGCTGCTTACCCTCAAATGAAAATGGTTTTGTGACGACGGCTACAGTAAGAATACCCAGCTCCTTTGCTACTTCAGCAAAAATTGGAGCAGCCCCTGTGCCAGTACCACCACCCATGCCAGCCGTAATAAAGACCATATCGGCACCTTGCAAAACCTCTTTTATGCGATCACGATCTTCTTCCGCTGCATCACGACCAACTTGTGGATTGGCACCAGCGCCCAACCCCTTTGTCAATGTGTCGCCAAGTTGAATATGCAATTTGGCACTGGAGTTTTTAAGTGCCTGAGCATCTGTATTTGCGCAAATAAATTCAACGCCATCAATGTTTTCAGCGACCATGTGTTCAACCGCATTACCGCCGCCACCGCCAACACCGACAACTTTAATGACTGCATTATCTTGTTGGTTTTCCATTAATTCAAACATTACGTTACCTCTCGTGGTCCAAGTTGGGTTTAAAAGTTGCCATTAAACCATTTCTTCATTCGCGTCCACATGCCACTTGCACTATCATTCAACACGGGTACATTATAGCCACCTTCGTATTGTTGTTGAAGACCGTGTAGTAACAACCCCACGCCTGTAGCTAATGAAGAGTTGGTCGACGCTTCAGCCAAGCCTGAAATTTGATGGGCACACCCGTGTCGAACTGGCATTTCAAAACACATCTCTGCAAGCTCAATTGCACCTATCACATTTGATGCCCCACCTGTGAGCACCACACCTGCAGCGACCAAATCTTCAAATCCGCTTCGGCGTAACTCATTACGAACTAAATTAAACAATTCTTCATAGCGTGCTGATACGACGTCAGATAGCGCTTTTGCAGAAATTTTCCTGCCCGGACGTTCATTAACGCTGACAACCTCAATCATTTGGCTAGCATTTGCAAGCTCCGCCATTGCACAACCATGACTAAGCTTTATGAGTTCCGCTGATTTGGTTGGTGTACGTAAAGCCATGGCAATATCGTTGGTCACTTGATCACCGGCTATAGGAATGACTGCCGTATGCTGTATAGCGCCTTCAAAAAAGATAGCAATGTCGGTCGTACCACCACCAATGTCAACTAGACAGACACCCAATTCCTTTTCATCTTCCGTTAATACTGCATGACTTGAAGCAAGCTGCTCAAGAATAATATCACGGACCTCTAAACCACAACGACGCACACATTTGGCAATATTCTGTGCCGCACTCACAGCGCCCGTGACAATATGTACTCGCGTCTCCAAACGTACGCCAGCCATGCCCACAGGTTCACGTATACTACCTTGATTATCAATAATGAATTCTTGCGGTAAAATGTGTAGAATTTTCTGATCAGCAGGAATAACAACGGCCTTCGCTGCATCAATTACACGTTCAACATCAGCTTGCGATACTTCTTGATCACGGATGGCCACAATGCCATGTGAATTGAGACTGCGTATATGACTTCCTGCTATGCCTGTATATACTGTGTGTACTTCACAACCAGCCATTAACTCAGCTTCCTGGACCGCGCGCTGGATAGAGTTCACCGTTGCCTCAATATCAACAACAACGCCCCGTTTTAAACCACGCGACGGATGCCGGCCGATACCGATAATTTCGATCGCTCCATCAACAGTCACTTCTCCAATCAATGCTACAACCTTGGAAGTACCTATATCTAAGCCAGTGATGATATTTTTTTCTGATTTTTTAGCCATTCTCTTCTCATTTGGTTTTAGGCTCTTTCCACTGCACCGCCATACCACGTGCATAACGCAAATCAACGCTCGTAAGTTGCTCCGGTTTTTCTGCAAAAATTACGGGATAGGCCCTGCAAAATCGCAGCAGGCGTTTATCTAAATCTCGCTTTCCTAAACGTAATAACACACCGTTCGACAAAGAGAGTTCCCAAGCCTGATTATCACGTAATTGCAACGAAGCCGCATGCAACCCATACATTGCTAATATCTTACCCAATTTTTGATAAATTTGTAAGACATCGATTTGCTGATAATCAGGTCCACTTAACCTTGGCAAGATTATCTCTGCATGTTCGTTGCCCGAATTGAACAACTCACCATCACCGGTCATCAACGCATCATTCCAAATAGCGACCGGATTTTTTTCAATCACTGTAATTTTCAAAGTACCGGGCCAATTGCGTTCAATGTAAACCCGATCACTCCAATCTAAAGCAAGAAGTTCTGCTTGTAACCGGTGGACGGGTAAAGAAAAAAAACTGGCATCGAGATAATTCGATAATACTAACTCAAGCTGTTTACGCTTAATATGCTGATAATTAGCGACTATTTTCACGGTATGAATTGGAAAGCGCTCAGCGTCCGCTAAAAATAAATAAATAACGCGCACTGATAACACCAAAGCGAAAGCAATCAACAACGTTAGAAGACCCGTATAACGTAACCGCCCTGTCTCCGCACCCATGCGCTCATCCCATAGCAATATTTACTGATAATGCCTAACCAGTTGCGCACGACGCTCAAATCGTGCAATAGCCAAACTGATCAGTCGATCTAACAATGCGGAATAGGGTACACCGCTGACTTGCCACATCCTAGGGTACATGCTAATTGACGTAAAGCCAGGGATGGTATTAATTTCGTTAAAATAAATGTCACCACTCTCATCATTGACAAAAAAATCAACCCTTGCCATTCCACTACATTTCAAGCGAGTAAAGATCTCCGTAGCAGCTTGCTGTAGTCTAGCCACTAAATTTTCATTAAGTTGTGCAGGTGCAATGAGCTCTGTTTGCTCACTCTCCAAGTATTTTGCCGTATAGGAGTAAAAACCATCCACATGATTAACACGAATTTCACCCGGTAAACTTACTTTGGGTGGAGAATGAGGCAACGCGTTTTCAAGCACGGATAGCTCAATTTCTCGACCTTTTATGGACTCTTCAACCAAAACTTCATCATCATATCGCTGAGCATCAGCAATAGCTGCCATCAATTCAACCATATTATTTGCTTTATGTATTCCAACACTGGAACCCATGGAGCATGGTTTTACAAACAAAGGCCATCCAAATTCAGTAGCTGTTTGCCTGCAAAATTGCTCAATCTCAGCCGTTTCAGCATGCCAAGAAACAACCCGATAACGAGCTGATTGAA
>CAMBDN010000228.1 GCA_945865355.1 Legionella genomosp. 1 | reverse complement strand
GATTGTTCGGGCAAATCAGATCGCGATGCAGGAGTTAAAAAACCTGGCCTGTTAATGAATCTGTGCGTAAGGTGAGTTATTGATATGGACATTTGACTTTAAAAGATGCCCTCAAACGAGAGATTAAGTATATTATTCTTTGCGTTAATAGTTTTAATGATAAGGATAATATGCATTAATTTATCAATCACTTGTTTTTTATCTTAATGCACCCTATTATTTACATAAAATACCATAAGGTAAACTAAAGAATACATTAGGATTGAAATATGAGTAAAAAAACACATTTTCCCATTCCAGTGCAGAAAAGTTTAAGAAGGTTGGGCAAGAATATTAGTGATGCGCGTCGCCGCCGCCGTATAGCTACGGAGCTTATGTCAGAGCGTTCTGGATTTTCTCGCATCACTTTATCCAAGATTGAAAAAGGCGATCCAAGCGTATCCATGGGTGGGTATGCGTCTGCTCTTTTTGTTTTAGGGATGTCTGATCATTTGGCACTCGTTGCAGATGCTTCTCACGATATTGTAGGCCGTGAACTTGAAGAAGAAAATCTCCCGAAAAGAATTAGAACACCACAAGGCGATAAAGGGGGATACAAATGAGTAGCCAACAAATTTATGTTTCGATTGAGCTTGGTGAAAAAACGCACAAGGTCGGCAAGCTCTGGTTTCATCAGCGTGGCGCTCGACAAAGTGCATCCTTTGAATATGATCCGGACTGGCTGAAACATTCGGAAAAATTTGCTCTTGATCCCGCTCTTCAGTTAACCTCGGGAGCATTTCATACTACACCAGACCAGATATTATTCGGTGCTATTGGTGATTCTGCGCCAGATCGCTGGGGTCGCGTTTTGATGCGCCGAGCAGAAAGTATGCGCGCCAAATCGGCGAGAGAGGCAGCAAGAACACTGTCAGAAGCAGATTATCTGTTAGGCGTTAATGATGAAGCTCGTCAGGGTGCTTTACGTTTTTCGTTAGAAGATGGCGGGCCTTACTTAACCCCCAAAGATAAAGAAAGCATCCCACCTTTAATCGATCTCCCTAGACTCCTTTCAGCAACTGAACGCTATCTCAATGACGATGAAACGGTTGAAGATTTGAAAATATTATTGGCACCTGGGTCATCTCTTGGTGGAGCGCGGCCAAAAGCATCAGTTAGAGATAAAGACAGTCATCTTGCGATCGCTAAATTTCCCAAAAATGATGACGAATTTAACGTGGTTGTCTGGGAAGCCGTTGCGTTGACCCTTGCAGAAAAAGCAGGGATTAAAACCACAGAATGGCGTTTGGAATCAATCATGGACAAGCCGGTGCTGATTTTGCGCCGTTTTGACCGTCAGTCAGCCCAGCGTGTCCCATTCCTGTCTGCAATGAGTATATTGGGCGCAAAGGATAATGACCCTCACAGCTACCTTGAGATTGCTTATGCCATTACACAACACGGTGCAAGTCCAAACAGTGATTTAGAAGAACTGTGGCGGCGTATCATTTTCACCGTGCTGATATCAAACACAGACGATCATTTAAGAAATCATGGTTTTTTATATGAACGTCATAAAGGCTGGAGATTGTCGCCTGCCTATGATGTCAATCCTACCCCCGTGGAAATCAAAGCACGTATGTTATCAACTTCGATAGATTATGATGATCCAACAGCCTCTATTGATTTGGCGCTTTCCGTCATTGATGACTTCCGGATAAAGAAAGCAAGAGCACTTGAAATTATAAAAGAAGTTGCGCTAGCCGTGAGTGAATGGCGATCTGTTGCTACCCAATTTGGTTTGATAAAGAGGGAGATTGACCGCATGGCTTCCGCTTTTGATCATGAAGAGCTGAAGAAAACATAACGTTAGATAATATCTATCACTTGAGCTCACAACTTGTTTTCGAGCACTCTTTCTTGCAGATTTGTAATTAGATCCTTTGTCGAGACAGAGGGGGGTTAAATTTCAAGGGGATATCCCAAAAAATCAAACGCCACTCAAGTGTGCTGATCATTTCTGGCAACAGAGGCATAGCGGCTATGTTATTAGGGCAATGAAAGGCCATGAAAAACAACCTCTCATGGACTGTAACTTGATGATTATCAATGGTCTTTAGTAGCCTTTGATGGTCTTTTGTGGTCTTAAATATTGGTGGAGGCGGCGGGAATCGAACCCGCGACAATTTTTTGTAATGTATTGATTTATAAAGTTTAAATGTAAGGTCATATAATTTTGGGGCACCAGCGGGGCAATTTAATACCTCCGCACAAATTTTTTAGTGTTCAAGAGCAATGATTTTTTCCATTGTACTTAAAACAACATTTCTCGCTCGTTCATGTCGAGCGATCGCTTTTATCGCATCCAACCACTTTGGATCTTCAATAAGCTTTTTAAAATAACTTGAAATAAACTGTATGACATTTTTGGGGGAATCGATTAATTCAGCCAATAGTTCAGGCCTGCCGTTGATAACATTGATAATATCTTCTAAATCCTTACAATCCCAATAATCATTTTTGTCATATGCTCTATCAGTAAATGCCTCAAGCTTTGTGGCTATGAAATAAACGGCATTGAGTATTTTGATTGTCTTGTCTTTAATTTGTATCTCAATGGCATTGTCAAAGCCTGCCTGATACCAATTGGAATTGATGCCTTGTAATGTGCCATCGGTATACATCACATCAATCATGAAATCATCTAAAACATATCTGCAATTGATATTCCCTTCCGGTTTAAAACCTAAGCTTTCTAATTTCTTTTGCAATGAATAATGCGCCATGATGTCGGTGGTGTCTAAATCAAACGCGACATCAATGTCGAAGGTTGGACGTACATCATCCTCGACTATATCGGTTATCAATAACCCTACGATTCGACCACCGACATAAACAACTTGTTCGTTTAAATCTTTTAACAGGCCTGCTGCATGATAGAGTGCTTCATTATTTTGCTTGATTCTTACTGATTCCATATATAATTTTCCAATATTTCTTTTGCAATTTTATTTTCACGCTTCCCCCCCAATCTGATTAGATCAAGTGCGCTAATGACTGCATAAAAGTTTTCATCAGGCGTTCTATCCAAAGCGTTTGCTAAAGTTCTGTATATGGGGGTTAATGCCAACCCCTTGATATTGCCATTAATATAAGGCCAGACATAGATCTCTTCGCTCAAGATGATTTTTTTTAAAAGGGGCGAGCTGTGTGCCGTTGCCATACCGCGAGTTGCTATATTAACCTCTGCTGGAAAAAGATACTTCACGCCATAGAGGAGCAACTCCATCAGCTCGTGTTTATGTAATTCAACACTATCGTCCGAGTAACGCGATAACAGTTTTGATTTTTCCAGCCTCTTAATACTCTTAGTTACTTCAGATTGGCTAATATAAAGTTCATACGCGATGTTTTTGAACTCAATCTTTTCCTTGGTCTTCTGCTTTAGCAGTAGCTTAATTAATATAGCTATGTCTTGCCCTTTAAGCATGGGATACCCCGATCTATTTTCTATAGATTATAGCCCATGCGATTTCCGATTTCCAATTTGGAAACTGGAAATCACGATGATATATCGTCAAAAAGCAAAAGCCGCTAAAGTGTGCATGTTACTATTGCTAGTAACAGAGGCATAGCGACGGTGTTCTTAACATAATAACCCAATATGCGCTTTTGTCCGATAAGTGTATACGGTTTTCGGACAAAAACGGATAAAGATAAAGAGTGAATGTAGCGATTTTGGGCTCTTCTGCGCATCTGTAGGTAGTAGAACCCGCGCTGGATAAGGGTTAGAATGCGGCATCCAAATTAAAATGTCGCGGAAATAATGAGTCAAATCACCCTTCCATTGGATATAAAGTCGCTTGAAGTTGTCTCGCAACGTATTGATAATAAAGGCAATATAGTCTTTGAAGTAAAGAGTAAAAATGATCACAGCACCTGCCACAAGTGTGGCAAACCCGCGACAAAACAGAATGGGCGTGCACCAATACGAAGGATTAGACACCTACCGATTTTTGATCAACCGGTCTATTTGGAAA
>CAMBDN010000227.1 GCA_945865355.1 Legionella genomosp. 1 | reverse complement strand
TACGAGCAATGGATGTGATAAGTAATTGCTATAAATTACGACGTGATTTATTCAATGAGGTTATTGCCTCTTTTATTGGGTCATTCGCTCCAGGCATGGAGCATATGAATTCGAAATTTCAGGCTGTTGTCAATGCGTAACTTCTAAATCTAATGAAGATGCCCATGTTATGTTTGGTTGGTTTCTGTGGTTTCGTTGCATCAAGTTATGGCTCTACAAACTTCCAGTCAGGAGCTACTCTGAGTGTTTATAGTAAGCTACCTTCTTGGGGCTTGAAGAATGTTCAGGTGATGCAAAGCAATGCTCAGAATGGAGTTAGCCCTCATGGTGATAGTTACCTACGGGTATTATACCCAGCGGGTAGCGCAAACTCAGGATCATCACCCCCACTTCCGCTTGGAGGAGCACAATTTTACAGTCAATTAATAAACATAAGTACGCCGATAACATTAAGCTATTTTGTGCGCTTTCCGTTAAATTTTCCGTTTGACTTCGTTAACCCTACTACTTCTGATCCTTATACATTAGGAAAGTTACCAGGTTTGTATGGTGGTAAGGGAAATACCGGTACTCACGTACCTACTGGCGCTGATGGATGGACGACACGATTTATGTGGTGTAACTATGTAGAGCCGACCAAGAAAAAAGTTCGTGCAGGAGGCGAAATATTGCTATTCACTTATGATTCAAACAAAGGGACATATGGTCACTCCTTTGGAACAAATCTAGGTTGTAATAACTGGCATTTTTCTGCGGATAATCAATGGCATAATCTACAACAGACGGTTCATTTAAATACACCCGGTGTTGCAAATGGACGTATCGACGTTTGCTACGATCAAAAATTGGTTTTGACACAGAAAAACATCATGTTTAGAACTGTACCAACACTTAATATTAACGGTATTTTATTTCAAACGTTCTTTGGAGGATCTGGTTCGGATTATGCTACACCGATAAGTACTTATATGGATTTTGCAGACTTTGCACTTTTTCCTTACACTTCTCCACAACCTGGAGTATGTGTAGGTAATCCGTAATAGCTGCATTACTCAGGTCACAACTTGCTTATCGGCGTTGTGACCATTTTTATGACGATTGTGCCGGTCCATTAGTGGTCATGCAGGATGGTTTTAGGACTTTAATTCCCTTTTAGAAATCAGATTTAGCACGCGATCAAGCATTCTTACAGTAAGTATACGCCTCAATATACCAAAGAAATGGGCAGGAAATGTCACGGGGTATTTCGCTTTTGGATGGTTTGATTCGATGGCGTGGATTAGCTTTTTTATGACATGATCAGTTCCTTTTGTAAATATCGAATCTGTCTTACGTTGGCGGGAAGAATCAAGCATTGTTCTATATTGAATCTGAAAATGGCTGTGTTCAATGTCAATTTTTTTTAACGAATGGTCAAGAACATTATCTCTGAATCGACTATCGATTGGTCCGGGCTCGATGGTGATCACATCGATACCAGAAGGCTTTAGTTCAAGGCGTAACGTGTCGCTTAAACCTTCCACCGCATATTTTGACGCATTGTAAGCGCCACGAAAGGGCATACTGACTATACCCAGCAGTGAGCTGATGTTAATGATTCGGCCATTATTTTTCTGCCGTAAGATAGGAATTGCGAGTCGAGTCAGCTCCATCAAACCAAAGACATTGGTTGCAAACTGCAGACGCAATGTATCATAGGATATATCTTCTAGAGCTCCTGCCTGACCGTACCCTGCGTTATTAATGAGAATATCAAGTTGACCACCTGTTTTGGCTAAAACCTCGCTAAAGCCTTTGGCAATTGATTGCGGATCGGCTATATCCATGAGAACGGCTTCATGACCTTGTTCTATTAAACGCTCAACATCTGCCATTTTACGGCAAGAAGCAATGACTTTATGACCGCGACCGGCTAGTGAAATAACCGCGTCATGTCCAATTCCCGATGAGCACCCTGTAATTAAGATGATTTTCTGTTGCATTTATAACCTCTGATGCGTTGATTGCTTCAAACACAATTAGCCTTTTAATCCTCATTTTTGGCCAATTTTAATGGTATTTAAAAGCAGCTGATAATAATAATGTTTTATCAGAATTAAGTTTGGGATTTAAATATTAGGCTACAGCAAACTGATATTTAAATTGTTTCGGGCCCTAGGACGGTATTGATTAATTGCATAATAGCATGCGCCATTTTTTTACTTAACGCGCGCAGCTTTTCATCCGTGCTATAGCGTGCAACCACTTCTTCAATATCAGTAACACTCAACCATATTGCACCCTCTGCCGTTTCCCATGCTGTTGCACGTAGCGGTAACTCCATCGCAACGGCGCCATTGGCTTGCATTAAAGCTGTTCCTACGGCAGGATTTCCAAACAATAAAACTTGGGTAGGGTTCAGTTCAAGATTTGCTTCTTTAGCGGCATTAGAGTGATCAATGCGATCAAAAATCATGCCACCATTTTTCTTAACAAAATGTGTGAATCGATCGAGCGTTTGTGTGACTGAATAAGGGCTTTGCAACGTCGTACTGGGCGATACTGTGTTGGGAGTAGCGAGCAGGCTATTATACGCGCCAGCAATTTGAAAAGATAAAATATCTAAATTTTCAACATGGTCTTTGTTAGCAAGTAATGTGACACATAGCAATTCATTTTTAGGGGTAAATCGGGCTAATAAAGATGAAAATCCTGGGGAAAAACCTTCGATTTGCATATAGCCGGCACGCCCAGTAAAGTGCCAGTTAGCATTGGCAAACACAGTAACATCGCTGTTCCTAAGTTGAACAGGATTATAAATAAAATCGCGTGATTTTTGATCTTTCAGTAAGATTTCCCCAGCTAAACATATATCCCAAATACTAATATCTTCAGCAGAGGCGATAATGCCACTATCAGCAAATGTTGAACTCCAACTACTTAATGGTACTGGGTTATCATTTTCATCATATCCCGTAGCAATTTCTGTGGGGTTTGCAAATATTGGATCAAGTAAAAAGGCGCTATGTTTAAAAGTGCTTTTATCATCAGTCACTTCATTTTTAATTGTGCCTAAGGTAGAGATACAACAAGTATGTTTTAATCCCGCACGCTCGAATTGATTTTTAGTCACATATGCTTCGTATGACATGCCGCTAATTTTTTCAATAATCATACCGAGAAAATAATAATCAGTACGATTATTTTTCATTTTTTTCCCTGGTGCAAATAATATGGGCATGGTTTTTACAAGATTTACAATGTCTTTTTGAGTGTAATTTTTCGTATAACAGAATCCAGATGCTTCTGCATAACAAGGCAAGCCAGAACTGTGGGTAAATAGATCGTATAAAGTAATTGGGTTCCAGTCTTTTGGAATATCGCTCAGATAATGACCCAAGGTATCGGATAATTCTAATTTATTGGCTTCTTTCAACTGCATAATTGCTACGGCAGTATAGGCTTGAGTCATTTGTCCTAGAGGAAACATGGTACGACTAGATATCAAACGTTCGCTCGTCGTGTTTGCAAGCCCCATACCTACTACTCGAGGAATATAAGGCGCTTCGACAATCGCAAGGCTTAGTCCTGTAATATTATTTTTTTCCATAAACGAGATCATGAGATCATCGATAGTCCGGTTACGATAAGTCGCGTCTATTCCACCACGTTTTGTCGTAATCGATGGTAACGCATCAGCCACCGAGTGAATTACTTTAGAAGAAAAATAACTGTCCACAACAAATTCCCTTTTCGTTATTAGGATCTTTATAGCTCACATTTCGCACCAAGCTATACAATATTCTAGAATTAGAATCCATTCAATTTTTTAAGCCAATAATCTTGCTTGAGCAGCCTCCTCCTCTGGAACGATACTCATAATAGTAAGGTGAATTTTTTTTTTATTCTGTAATAGCTCAAAGTCAAGTATTATTCGATTAATATCAGGATAGTAATGGCGCTTCTTTGCAATCATTGTTGCAATAATATCTTCAACATCTGCTTTAAAATCAGGGTCATCCTTATTCTTGAAAAAATCATCCAA
>CAMBDN010000226.1 GCA_945865355.1 Legionella genomosp. 1 | reverse complement strand
ATACATTCTGGTTCTCTTCTGTTCTCGTAAAACGAAGAGTACCCTTCATGAGGTTTTAATCAAGCTTTATGAGGGGTTTTTTATTTGTCCATCAATGAACGTGGCTAGAATTACGGGGAAACTCATCAGATATTGTGTTCAGGCTGACCCTGAACTGGTGTGGCTTACACTAAACTGCGAACAAATACCAGCAACACATTTAACCAACATTTTGCGCGACAAAGCTCCAAACTTAAATTCACTAACGCTCAATAAGTTGTCTGAAGAGATTGGAGTTCTTACAAACGACCTCCCAAATCTTAGAGTGATGATATTAAATAATTGTACATTGACCCTATCAGCCCTAGAAAAAATTCTTGTTGCCGCCCCCCAACTTACGCACATAGATCTCCTCAACTGTACCATTTTAGGCAGCAATTTGAATCAAGAACACCTGCTACCTAATCTTCAAAGTATTCGATTTGTCAATTGCACTATCCCTGCAACCCCTTTTAAAAAATTGCTAGCAACTCTAGCACCACACTTAGAAAACCTTGCGCTATTTAAAAATCACATACCGGGTGTCAATGTCGGTATGATACGCTACCCCAAACTTTCAGAGCTTTTGATTGACAGAAATCAAACCATCATTCCACCACACCTTAAACAATTAACACCCAATTTACATCATCTCATTTTTGATGGTCCCGCTGATGGAACAATGCGGCCCATGATTAATTCATTAAGCGAACAAATGTCAGTCTACCACCCCATGACTAGCGGATTGACTGAAATATCAAGTGATGGTACCTCCTCTCTTGATCCGACACGCTCATTCGATCTAACACCTTGGCCTGAGCAGACGTCATCATCTCCAGTGAATCGTCATGGGACGGAAAACAACAAGCAACAACTAGATGCCGATACATCTTTAAATCCAGACAAGAAATTTGACGTTAACCGTATATTTTACTCCGTAGGTAGAGAGAGACACCCCGATGTACGCAATTATCGACTAGATGTTTACCAAGGAATAAAGATAAACGATGAGTCATGTCCGATAACAGATGCGTTTGAGCTTATCAATGATGGTGATTTAAATTTAGTACCGCGTGCAATGGTCAAATCGCCGACAGATGTTTATGAACGAGCAAAACAGTCCCACCAAAAAAAATATGCTCATTATTATGGCAAGCAAACCCTGCTGCTGGACAATAACTGGCAAGCGCTGGCATCACTATCAGCCAATGACGAGATATTAAGCTATCATGTCAGCCCAGACACAGATGTTGAAATTCTCTATTCCAATCGCGACAATTTATATTATATTCGCAGAAAAAATCAAGCGTCCTCACAAGCGATTGACGTCGACTTCATCTTGAAGACGCCTAAAGAAAAACCAGCCGTACCCGCTGCTATTCAACGCTTGGTTGATGAGTATTTAACGTTTGGTGCAGGTGCGCTGGAAATCATTATACCAAACCCTAGCGGACGCGATTATTTACAAGCGATTCAGCAGCAAAAAAAAGGGGCTTGCCGACACCGCGCCTTGGCCTTTAAAGCGCGCATGGAAACGAATCACCCTGCAATTCCTGTCCGCATCGTAACCAATGATTGCCATGCTTTTGTTGAAATTAATATCAATGGACAATGGGTTTGCCTTAACCTCGGTGGCTATGATGCCAAGTTAGACATTAACGACAGCAATCAACCCATGCCAACTTCGTCAGCAGCAAAATTTACCGCAATACCAGCAAACGATGCCCCCAACGACCCCATCGAGCACCGGCCAGCGACTACCCCTGAGGAGCAATACCTAGAAACATGGAACAAACACCTGCAGACAACCAATAACATCGCACAATATTGCCAACAACTCCTGCAGCGCGATAATAGAAACAAACGACTCGTCGAACTCTCTTCTACCGATGATGTTCACGCTATGCAAAGCTTAATACAACAGCATTGTCTGCGCACTAAAAATTCTCCTGACGATTTAGTTTGCTCAGCATCGTGGATAGAGCCCAACGAAGTGGGTGGTAAGATTAAAGGCACGTTAAAAGCGGCTCCTGGCGGACGACTGCATCAATTTTTAACGGATAACTCGAACAATGAACAGCGAATATTGCTCATTAATTATGATCATTTTTCCCCAGCAGACATTGTGCGCTTTAATAGCCTACTCGATAAAAAAAGAACGGTTGATGGTGTCACTATTCCCACTGCCGTAACAATTATTGGCTTAACAAATACCAACAGCCCAAATTACTATCAAGGCTCTGATTTTTCTTCCCGTTTTAATAGAAAAACACCAGCACCATCATCTGATGCATTGCAAAATGCCGTAGCACCCCTCTTAATTAGGCCAGGCGCACGCGCATCAACCGACATCGAAATGGCTACTATCTCGTTGTACCACGCTCCAGCTTGGAAAGAGATGCTCCTCGGTCGATGGGTCATGAATGGCGATCATCTAACGTTTGAAGAAGGGACGTTACAAGCAGCCGTAAAAACAGATCTGCCCATCATCATTCAACAAGGACTATGGGATAATGCGGAATTCCGACTTTTTTGGGAACAGGCTAAATTGCATGGCCGTATTGAACACAGCGGCGGTAACATTATCATTCCAAAAGATTTGCAACTCATTCGCGACGACCATTATAACTGGGCGAATATTATTCAAAATATCCGCTGTGAATCTAACCTGCCTGCCGATGCAGTGACTTTAAATCCAGGGCAACTGAATCAGTTTTTCAATCGTTACCGGTGTGACAATACAACAAAGACATTACACCATCAACCTGGATTACTGGCTGAACGTGCCAACGGCACTGATAAAACATTGCACGTCCACCTGACTCGTGAATTAGAGGTGGATCAATGGGCACGGTTGGGTGATGCCTGCAACCAACATCATTTACAGCTACTAGTTCATGCCGCTCCAGGCGTTACCTTGCCTGAAGAAATGAATGTTGACTTTGAAAAAATAACGCCTGAAAGCAAACCATGGGATAAAAACCCGGAACCCGCTGAGAACACACTGGCAATCGCCAGCACCGATATCAACACCACAACAGCTATGCTGACGCCTGAAGATTCTCAATGGCAAGTGATGGATATTTCGGCTTGTAAATCTCCTGACTTATTAACGCACATCAAGCCAAATTTTGATAAAAAAACCGTATCATTTCAATTTGTAGAAACAAAACGTGCGCTATTAAACGCCTTAGAAAAAAATAAAAAAGTTATTTTAAAAGGCCATTTTTCACAGGAACTCATTGATGAGCTTGCACCATTATTAAGAACACGGGCTACCGAAGGTGGGCCAGGGCAATTGGTGTTAGTCGGTGAAGATGCCGCTGTATTCAATTTCATGGGCTCGTATACCCATAGCGTCAGTCTAGAAGACAAACAGCAATGTTTAAAGCAGGCTCACTTTCTAGATAATGAAATCAATCAATTACCCAAAGATATCCAAACTAAAGAATCGCTAAGCCGCCTTCATGCCCGTTTAATTCATCAACGCATTTATCCCGATGAATCAAATGATAATGCGTGGCTAGGCATGCATGATTTACCCAATACCCCGCATCTAGCAGACTTGCTTACGAAAGATGATACCAAAACTATCGCCAACGCTTTCAATCAAGAGCGTGTGGAAGACGTTTTTAACCTTCTACGACACTCACCCTACGCTTACCTCACTGGATTGACCGGTGTCGGTAAAACAACCTTCGTCGAAAAACACATAAAAACGGATCCGCGGGTTCACTTTTTCCACGGCGAATCATCAATCAAAGATTGGGCAAGTGTTGAACCAAGCGATAAACTCAATGTTCTTTTCATTGATGAAGTCAATCTAAGTCACCAACCCTGGAGTGCGTTTGAGGGGTTATTTCACAACCCACCTGGTATTTTGTATGCGTTCGGTGAAATACGGGTTGAATTAGAAAAAGCGATTAATTTATCTTGAGGTTAAATGGAAGAAGATTCGCATAGTCTTCTGCAGTTTTGCAAAAGCGAATTTTTTCGAAGAGGACTTTGAGGTAATCAAAGGGAATAAG
>CAMBDN010000225.1 GCA_945865355.1 Legionella genomosp. 1 | reverse complement strand
ACCAACAACTAGAGCGTTTAGGGTTAGTAGCGGAACATAGCTTGAAGCTGATTGCAGGTTTGAGCGAGCGCTCAGATGTCTTGGCTATAAAGGGATGTGGTGCGATGGGTGCTGATGTTTTATTACTTATCGTACCCCAAAAGAGACAGATCACGTTCTGCCATCAGTTGTCCATGGAAGGTTGGAAAATCTTGGCAACCAGCGATGATTTGTACATATAAAAAGCATAACTGAAAATAAGCCTGCCAAAAGACTTGAAATTTGACGTTTATCCGGTATGATCTCAGCCTCTTTGGGGGCCGTTAGCTCAGTTGGTAGAGCAGGAGGCTTTTAACCTCTGTGTCATAGGTTCAAATCCTATACGGCCCACCATTACGGTAATATTTCTAGATTTTGTCATTAGAGGCGTTATACTTGTTCTGAAAAAAACTAGTTTCTATCCCCTGGAATCTAGTACCAAAATTGCGCTCGTAGCTCAGCTGGATAGAGTACTTGGCTTCGAACCAAGGTGTCGGGGGTTCGAGTCCCTCCGAGCGCACCATTTAATCCCAATATAATCAATAACTTAATAAAAATGCCTATTTATACAAGTACTTGGTTTTCCAATAAATTGTGACATAATTGTGTCACGGTTTACTAAGGCAGTTTTAAATGCTCAAGTTGCATAAGGCTTTCAATGGGAGAAAGGACTTGGTTTTTGTGACTTAACTATTCACATGGCAAAAACTAATGTAATGGGTAATTTGTAATAGGTAATTGCGACAATTTAATCAATTTTGAGTATACTTAACCAGCTTCTGATAGGCTGGTACTTATGGTAAATCAACATTCATCAGTAAATGAAAAGATAGCGTTATTTCAATCCTTGTTTCGTGGGCGCTCTGATGTATACCCACGACGATTTCAAAACAAAAAAACACAAAAATCAGGGTATGCACCAGCGTGTAAAAATGAATGGGTTCGAAATATCTGCCAAAAACCACGCATTAAGTGCTTGGATTGTCAACAAAGACAATTTATACCTGTAGACGATGAAGTAGTGTATTCGCATTTACAAGGATATGACCCCAAAGGCAATGATTTTGTGATGGGTATTTATCCCATGCTGTTGGATGAGAGCTGTTATTTCCTTGTAGCAGATTTTGATAAAACAACCTGGGAACAGGATGCAGTGGCATACTTACAAACCTGCCATCGAAAGAATTTACCAGCAGTATTGGAGCGATCTCGCTCTGGTAAAGGAGCACATGTTTGGCTGTTTTTTGAAGAATCAATTCCAGCAGCTCTCGCAAGAAAATTAGGTGCGTCAATCCTAACAGAAACCATGGAATCGAATCCTCAAATTGGATTAGACTCTTACGATCGATTTTTTCCAAATCAAGATACTTTACCGCGCGGTGGTTTTGGAAACTTAATTGCGTTACCTCTGCAAAAGATACCGCGCAGCCAGGGAAATAGTGTATTTCTTGATGAGCAATTACAAGTTATCGAAGATCAATGGGCTTATCTTGCCGGTATAAAAAAAGCGACTCGTATGGAGTTGGAGCAGTTAGTTGAGAAAGCAGAAGCCAAGGGACATGTTGTTGGTGTGCGATTGGAGATTGCTGAAGAAGAAAATCGAACCCCATGGAAACCACAGAAACTTTTACCAATAAGGGGAGAGTTGCCACAAACACTGCATTTAGTTATTAGTAATGAGATTTTCATCGAAAAAAAGATTCTGCCATCAGCGTTATTAAATCGACTTATTCGAATTGCTGCCTTTCAAAATCCTGATTTTTATAAAGCACAGGCCATGAGGTTACCTGTTTATGATAAACCACGTATCATTGGCTGCGCTCGTGACTATTCGCACCATATTGGCTTACCCAGAGGTTGTTATGATGACATTATTAAATTACTTCGCGAGCTAAAAATTAAAAACACCTTTCAAGAGGAATTATTTACTGGAAAACCATTAGACATTCGCTTTTGTGGTGAGCTGAGAGCTGAACAACAACTTGCCGTGGATGCGTTAATTAAATCAGATATAGGGGTTCTTTCAGCAACTACTGCGTTTGGTAAAACAGTGGTTGCCGCTTGGATGATTGCTAAACGGCAAGTAAATACACTGATTATTGTCCATACCAAACAACTTCAAGACCAGTGGGTAGAGCGGTTACAGACATTCCTAGGGCTTTCTTCCAATAAAATTGGACGATTTGGCGGTGGTCGAAAGAAAATGACAGGATTTATCGACGTTGCACTGATTCAAAGCCTTACCAAGTATCCTGATATTGAGCATATGGTCTCTCAATATGGTTATGTGATTGTTGATGAATGCCACCATATCCCATCAGCGAGTTTTGACGATATCATCCGGCAAGTCAAAGCCAAATTTATTACTGGATTATCAGCCACCCTCATTCGTAAAGATGGTCGTCATCCTCTGATCATGATGCGCTGTGGCCCCATTATCCATCGCGTAGATGCTAAAGAGCAAGCTAACATTCGCCCATTTGATCATTATGTTTTTGTACGTCCAACCAATTTTAGGCCTTACAAACAAATTAATGAAAATTTGCGTATTCAATTTCAAGATTTATATCAAGAATTAATTCATGATGAATATCGCAACGAAATGATTTGTCATGATGTGATTCATTCTGTTAAAAAAGGACGCTCACCTATTATTTTAACTGAGCGAAACGAACATCTTGATATATTACATGAACAATTAGTCTCAGAAGTACAACATTTAATTGTGCTTAAAGGAGGATTAAGTGCCAAAGAAATGAAAAAAGCTGTTTCTCAATTAACATCTATTTCATTAGGTGAAGAACGTGTTGTGCTTGCAACAGGACGATTTGTTGGGGAAGGATTTGATGATGCAAGGCTGGATACTTTATTTTTGACTCTGCCTATCTCTTGGAAAGGGACTATTGCCCAATACGTGGGTCGTCTTCATCGATTACATGATAGTAAAAAAGAGGTACATGTATATGATTATGCTGATTTCGCAGTTCCTATGTTAGATCGCATGTTTCAACGCCGGTCTAATGCTTATGAGGCTGTTGGCTATAAAATTATACAGCCTGCAAGCGCCTACCCTGGATGGCCATCAGATGTTGTGCTTCCAGCTGATCCGCTTTGGAAAAGTGATTATACCGGTACCATTAGACGTTTGGTTGTGGATGGAATTGATGGATCATTAGCTCAATTGTTTTCAGAAGTTGCGATATTAGACGCTAAGCAAATTGATCGTGCTCGTAGTGTTATCGAGGCGTTTTTATTTTGTCGATTGGAAACGCTGCCAGAAACTAAAGGGTGTTTTCAATTAAATCATGTGTTAACGATACCATTTGATGGCCTGGGGGGTATGGAAGTCGATTTAATCTGCCTTGACGCGCGCATCGCCATTGAAATTGACGGGATCCAGCACCTATCATCCAAAGAAGCTTACCGTACAGATCGCCGAAAAGATCTTTTATTACAAGAGCATGGATACATGGTTTTGCGTTTTCTTGCCGAAGATGTGAGCAAACGGCTTGATATGGTTCTGGATACTATTTTGCGCGTACTCCATAAGAGCAAGCACTCATAATCTAAATTTCGAATATGGATGAAAATAATCCGTATTGTATGGCCTGTTCGCCTTATAAAGACTTGGTATTTCTGCCAGCAGGGGACGCGTCTTTGACACGAAAGGTGAAGAAATGTTCGAGTCAAGCGGTAGTCGTTGTGAAATTTAGTCGTGCTAGAAAAAGATATGAACGCCCATGTTTGTTAGTGGAAAAAGAGGCATTGCAACAAGTGTTAGATTCATGATTATTTCAAATTGTGCGCACAGTGTCGGCACAATTTGCTGAATTTGTTTTGACGGGGATGGATAATCGCTTATTTGTGTCCAAATGCCGATCAAAGAAGAAATGCAAAAACTCAATATTGCAGCTAATAATATCAAAAAGGAAGGATGTGCCAGGGCAAGATCACGAGTGACTTTAAATTAATCTAATTATGTGATCCACCTCGTTGCTAGTTTGTAACGGATAAAATTTTGATTTTTCCATCTTTCTATTTTTTTCAGGATATGCCGTAGTCTATTTTTTGATTCGTTAATTTTTTGCACTTATGTCATAAAATTAGACCGTATCAGGTGTCCTGTGACAACA
>CAMBDN010000224.1 GCA_945865355.1 Legionella genomosp. 1 | reverse complement strand
CGTTGCTAGTTTGTAACGGATAAAATTTTGATTTTTCCATCTTTCTATTTTTTTCAGGATATGCCGTAGTCTATTTTTTGATTCGTTAATTTTTTGCACTTATGTCATAAAATTAGACCGTATCAGGTGTCCTGTGACAACAGGGTCCTGTCTGTCGCTAAACCTTAATTTCAAATTTAAATGTTGTGTACTTCGATGATTATTTGAGTTTTTATAGTACAATAGATGGCATGATGAAATTAATAGCCTTAATGTTCAGTTCTATTGTCGTATGCCTGAGGTTGCTATCTCCTGGTGGTGTTCGTGCAATAGCGGCTGAGAATATTGTATTACGCCAACAGTTAATCACCTTGTCCCGGAACCAAAAACGGGCACCGAGGCTGACTTTTTTTGAAAAAATCACCTTTGGTCTATTCACTTCAATGATAAGTGCAAAGCGCTTAACCAGAATTGCCATTATCCTGAGGCCAGCCACACTACTTAAATTTCATAAGGCATTAGTGAAGCGAAAATATTCACTTTTATTTTCAAATAAATCGTCAAAAAAACCAGGACCCAAAGGGCCTAGCCAAAAAGTTATTGATTTAATTATCGAAATGAAACAACGTAATCCTGGTTATGGATACAGAAGAATTGCCATGCAAATTTCAAATGCATTTGGTATTTTACTTGATAAGGATGTTGTTCGGCGCGTGTTAAGTAAACACTATAAAAATAACCCTGAAGATACAGGACCATCATGGTTAACATTTATTGGCCACATGAAAGACAGCCTCTGGTCGGTTGATTTATTTCGCTCTGAATCCATTCACCTGAAAACGCACTGGATTATGGTGGTTATGGATCAATTTACGCGTCGCATTATTGGGTTTGCTGCTCATAAAGGCCCTGTAACTGGCATTGACTTGTGCGGCATGTTTAACAGAATTATCAGTAAAAAAGACCTCCCTGACTATTTAAGCTCGGATAATGATCCACTTTTCCATTTTCACCGATGGCAGGCTAATTTACGCATTCTGGATATTGAAGAAATCAAATCAGTACCCCATGTTCCAACGTCACACCCTTTTATCGAACGATTGATTGGTTCGGTAAGACGGGAGATACTGGATAAAACGTTTTACTGGAATGCCTGCGATTTGCAGAACAAACTCGAATTATTTCAAAATTATTATAATGAAGAACGTTGTCATCATGGTATTGATGGAGTTACCCCTTTAAAAAAAGCGGATGAAACATCAGGCACGGTGGTTTCTATTTATAATTACCAATGGAAAAAGCATTGCCAGAGCTTATTTGAATTACCAATAGCCGCATAAGTAAAAGAGATCCTGTCAAACAATGACAGCTTGAAATAAAACGAATAAAAAGAGATGAAACATCATGTCACGATACCTTGATCCAAAAGCCGATGTAGTCTTCAAGAAGATATTTGGTGATCACCCGAAGCTATTAATCAGTTTTTTAAATGCGTTGCTTCCATTGCCCTCCAATGGTCCTATTGTCACATTGACTTATCTGCAAAATGAACAGGTTCCGGTTATTCCTGAATTTAAACGCACCATTGCTGATGTAAAATGCACGGATGCACAAGGAAGGGTTTTTATCGTTGAAATGCAAATGAATTGGACCGATCATTTTAAACAACGATTATTATTTGGGACCAGCCAGGCGTTTGTAAAACAACTGGAAAAGGGAGAAGAATACAAGTTTCTTCAGCCGGTTTATGGCTTGGGTATAGTTGCTGAGATTTATGAAAAAACAACGCCTGATTGGTATCATCACTATCAATTGGTAAAAAGGGGTGATGCTGGTCACAGTGATTTGATTGAACATTTACAACTTGTTTTTATTGAATTACCTAAATTCCCCATTCAATCATCGGAGGAGAAAAAACTCCGATTGTTATGGTTGCGGTTTCTACGTGAAATTGATGAAAAAACCACAACTGTTTCAAAAGATCTTCTTGAAGTACCAGAAATAGCACAAGCCTTAGAGCTTGCAGAAGAATCAGCTTATACGTCAGGAGAGCTTAATCTTTATGAAAGCTACTGGGATCAAGTCAGTCGGGAAAAAACTCTTATTATGGATAAATATGCTGAGGGGTTAGCTGAAGGTAAAGCTGAAGGACTTGCTGAAGGCGAAGCCAAAGGTATTGAGAAAGGTATTGAGAAAGGTATTGAGAAAATAGCTATCAACATGCTAAAAGATAATGAACCATTAGATAAAATTATTAAATTTACTGGCTTGTCTCAAGATGACATAGTAAAACTTCGAAACAAATTGTAATTTTTTTTGGTTTTTTACGATTCGCCACACACAGGCAAAGTGTGCCTGAAATTGGGCATATCAACCTTTGTCACCCAGTTTTGACATTTTTTTACACAACTTGACGGTGCCACGGCCTTTACATACACGTTAGGTGTTGTCGTAGAGCGACATTATTCTTCAATTTTCATCAGATGGATAAAGCTTCAAGTTCCGTGTTTCACCCCATTTACCCACAGGGTCAACAGGCCTATTAACACTCCATTGAAGGGTGCTACTGACCTATGGCTTATGGATAAATGTGGTTCTGATAGAGCAGACATAACTTGGCCATAAAGAAATATTTTTAAACATGTTGTTGCGAAATCAAAACCAAGTAAGATATACTGAAAAAAATAACCGTACACACCTTGGGATCAATTTTCCGTACCCATCGCTTTAGAAACTCTGTTGCACTTCACTTTTGAATCGGTGGTGTACTATGGATTAATCCTAATTTATAGAGATATACTATTCCACCTGAAGATATTGGATTTTCAGGTGGACTCGGTATACATCAATTTTTGGGTGAAGACATCAGATGAAACTTTCAAAAATTAAACGCCCGATCGTTCCCAGCATACTTGTTGTTATTACTGTCTTTATATCAAGTCCCGTCACAGCCGATCCGACAACTTCTCGTGTTGCCCGACTAAGTTATATGAAAGGTATAGTAAGTTTTTCCCCCGCGGGTCAAAGCAGATGGGCGAAGGCGATGTTAAACCGTCCATTATTGAGGGGCGATCAATTATGGTCAGATATTAATGCCCGTGCTGAACTGCAAATGGGTGCAGGCGCTCTTCGTGTGGATGAGCAAACCAGTTTAAAAATTTTAAACCTTACGAATAAAATTGCGCAATTTAAACTCACCAACGGAACTTTGGTTTTAAATGTAAATCGTATTAACCTGGGACAAACCTATGAAATAGATACGCCCAATCTAGCCTTCGTAGTAAAAACACCCGGTTATTATCATATTAGTGTTAACGTTAAAAATAAAATAACCTCCATTAGTGTGCGTAAAGGGCAGGGCAATTTATATGGGGTCTCTAAAACATATAAGCTTACCGAAGGACGATTTTGCCAATTTATGAGCACTAATCTTAAGGTATATCAATGCTCCGCTGTAGGTCCAGCCAACGATTTTGATCGCTGGGTAAACGAGCGCAATCAACGCACTAATAACCTTATTTCAACAAGATATGTGTCCCCAAATATGGTCGGGTATGAGGATTTGGATTCCTATGGAACATGGAGGATGGTCAAAACGCATGGCCGTGTATGGGTTCCAAATCATATGGACTCAAATTGGGCGCCCTACCGTACAGGCCGTTGGGTTTGGTTAGCGCAGTGGGGTTGGACTTGGGTCGATGAACAGCCTTGGGGATATGCGCCATTTCATTATGGCCGGTGGGTAAATATACGTAACCAATGGGGTTGGGTTCCTGGGCCCCAACGTATTGAACCCGTCTATGCTCCAGCCTTGGTGGTCTTTGTAGGCGGTGGTGGTTCAAATTTTGAGCTTAATAATAGACATTCTGGTATAGCTTGGTTTCCACTGGGCCCAGGTGAAGTGTATATTCCTCCTTACCAGGTAAGTCGAAGCTATTTTCAAGCTCTAAATAACAGTAACACTATTATTACCAACACGAACATCAATAATGTTTATTCTCATCAACAAACTAATGTCGTCTACCAAAATGTGAACGTAAATAATGCCATCACTGCCGTTCCAACCAATGTTTTTACTCAGTCACAGCCAGTAAATCAGGCAACTGTTCCGGTATCTTTACAAACGATAACTGCCGCCCCAAAAACACAAACAGCAAGAATTCTACCAGAAGCTGCGAGTGTATTGGGTAGTGAGACGACTATAGCTAACACCTCGTTGCTA
>CAMBDN010000223.1 GCA_945865355.1 Legionella genomosp. 1 | reverse complement strand
AAAAACAACGATAGCTAAACATGTAGAACTTTCTGTAGAGTGCTTACGGACGGGGGTTCGATTCCCCCCAGCTCCACCACACCTTAGTTAGAGTAAGAAGCCACCGAGAGGTGGTTTTTTTATACCTTAAAATCCAATCATGTAGTTAACATATGCAGTAGCACCCGCAGTGCTTTGGAAGGGAAGTTGTTGGACTAATACTTCACCTGCGAGACGTTGTGTTTTAGTAATGTCATAAGTAGCACCCAAAGATGCCACAGGTCTTGTGTGATGAATGTCCCCACTAAAATTCTCACTGGTTAATCCTGAAACACCCGAAGCTGTTAATCGGTCTGTTTTATGATTTAAATCTTGTTCAACACCTAAGCTACCTATGAGGTTAGTTTTTGGGGTCAATGCATGTTTAAATTTAACGCCCATTAATGCAGAAGTCGTTCTGTCATTTAAAGCACTATAGGTTAATGGGGTAGTCACCCCTGTTTCGGTATAAGCATCTTGTTCAATACTGGTGTGACGAAGTGCAAAGTAAGGACGTACTAATGTGTTCTCTTTAAACATGAATGCATAACTTAATTCACTTACATAACTTCTAGAGTTAAGAGAAGTATTGCCTCGACCAGCTTCTGATGTGCCAATCACATCACGTATTGTTGATAAATCTTTATCTTGATAAGCGTTAGCGATTTTGACTTGATAACCTAAACCATCCGCATTTTGATTCCAGTAAGCAAAGGCACCCATCATAGGATGCTTATTGGATAGATTAATTCCTGTGGGTGCGTTGTTGTTCACACTTTGGTCTAAGAAACCACCAATACGAATAGAAGGCGATACTTTATAACCTAAAGTCACCACGGCAGCTGATGAATTAGATGACGGATTGTCTACTGTGGAATATCTTCCTCCTGCTGAAATACACATGCCCTTTACATCAAATAAATTACAGTCATAAGTGCTGCTATTAGGATAGTGAGAGATTAAAGATGCACTGTTAAAAGTACCACGTAAACCTGAAGCTAGTCTTGTGAGAGATAATTGGGTGTCGGCGGCGGAGGGGCCGCTTAATGAAAATACAAGATCCCAAATGGATCCTGACACGTTATCAAGAATCCAGCTATACCCACCATAAGTGCCTGATCTTGCCCCAGTGAAAGAGCCAGCTGATAAGCCAGTAATGACGGAAGTATATCGGCCAGCTGCGACAGTGGATCCTGAATAAATGCCGAATGTAGTTGATCCAGAGGGGCTAGTCCAATCAAGTCTTCCAAAATCTGAAAGGCTATTGATGATGATATTATAATTTGTAGGTAAGGTTTTACTGGAAGCACTAAATTTAAGAGCTGAGGAGCTTGCACCTTGTGCATTATTCAAAGTTCCAATTGTAAGACTACCATCTAATAAAATAGTAGAAAAAACATAAGAAATTGAACCGCTATTAGTAAATGTTCCGATACTTCCGCTAGTAAATCTTAAGGGGTAGCCACTTGTTGAACCATCGATTGTGCCTGAATTCAAGAATGTGCCAATAGTTGCACCATTAATCCAGATTACATAATTTGCAGTCGCATTTATGATCCCTGTATTTGTAAAGTTAAAGCTTCCCTGATCAAGCTGCATTGCATAAGAACTTGAAAGGTTAACTAAGCCGTTATTTGTGAAAGAGCCTGAACTTAAGCCATCATTAATAAGATAAGGACCTCCAGCATTAAGTGTTCCACTACTCGTTATGGTGAGACCTGAAGAGGGAATTTCACATTCTGTACTTATTGTGATTGAAGATGAAATAGGAGATGAGCAGTCTGCACCCCTGACAACATTAGAACAAAAAATAAATAAAATAAATAATATTTTTTGAATTGTGCGTGTTGCCATATAAAATTTTCTTTAAAGTTTTTGGAAAAAACTCATGAACAAGAATGATGAGGATTAGACTAAAAGGTATATAACCTTAAGTCTACCCCTTAAGCGTAGACTATAGTTAGTAAAAAAATAGGCAATTTGAAAAATCCTCCCTAGATTTTTGAGCGTTTTCTTGATTCGCTCTAATTTGCGCTTCTGTTGCCATATTAATTTCTCCTTAAATTTATATTCCTAGCACCTATTTGCTAGTCATTTTAATATGGGGACGATGTTAAAAATTTCAAGTAAATCAATGACTTAATGTAAAGTATTACTTTACAATTCCCAATTTTAAAAGGCGTAATGCCTTATATTTCTAGGGCGTAGTAATTTACGATTATTTTTATTTTTTTATTAGAAAAATTTACGAATTAATAGAATTTGAGTTAAAAGATCCCCTTAAAAAATCTTTCATTAAAAGCTCTTAAAAGCTTAAACCTCGGTCGTAATGATAAAATTACGCAATGACTATTCTCGTGACAGGTGCTGCAGGTTTTATTGGCTCTAATTTCGTATTGGACTGGTTTAGTCAATCAAAAGAGGATGTTGTCTCTTTGGATTTATTAACCTACGCAGGTAATTTAGAAAATTTATCTTCTTTAAACGGCAATCCTCATCATCATTTTGTGCAAGGTAATATCAGCGACCGTGATTTAGTCTCAAGCCTCCTAAAAAAATACCAGGTGAGAGCTATTGTCAACTTTGCAGCTGAAAGCCATGTAGATAGATCAATTCATGAGTCAAAAGATTTTATCGAGACCAATATTGTCGGCACTTACAACTTGCTTGAATCAGCAAGAAGTTATTGGAATGATTTAGCTCAAAATTTAAAACAAGATTTTCGTTTCTTACATATATCCTCAGATGAAGTTTATGGATCACTTAATTTAACTGACCCCCCTTCAAATGAAAAAGACCCTTATAAACCTAATAGCCCATACAGTGCCAGCAAAGCTGCAAGTGATCATTTGGTCCGGGCATGGTTTCAGACTTACAAGTTGCCAGTTTTGACAGTTAATTCTGCGAATAATTATGGTCCCTACCAATTCCCAGAAAAACTCATTCCTTTATGTATCTTGAATGCATTAAATGGCAAACCTTTACCTATTTATGGTGATGGTCAGCAGATTCGTGATTGGCTTTACGTGAAAGATCATGGTGGTGCTATTCGTGAAGTGTTAGTTTGCGGCCAACTTGGTGAAACTTATAACATGGGTGGTTCGAATGAGAAGGCTAATCTTGATGTTGTGAAAACTTTATGCAATATCTTAGATGAATTAAAACCAAAGTTAGATGGTAAGAGTTATCGAGATCAAATCACTTTTGTTAAAGATAGACCCGGTCACGATAGACGCTATGCGATCGACGCTTCCAAATTAGAGCGTGATTTAGGATGGAAGCCAAAAGAAACTTTTGAAACAGGACTTCGCAAAACGGTTCTTTGGTATTTGGAGCATGAAACATGGATGAATCAAGTTGTATCAGGCGAATATCAAGCTTGGGTTCAAAAACAGTATTCATGAAAATCTTACTCACAGGTAAAGACGGTCAGGTAGGTTTCGCACTCCATAAAAAATTAGCATCAATAGGTGAGGTGATTGCGACAAATCGGAATGAGCTTAATTTAGAAAACTCTGATGCGATTAGAATATTTATTGAAAAAATTAAGCCCGATATGATTATTAATGCTGCAGCTTATACAGATGTGGATAAGGCAGAAACAGAGATTGAATTGGCTCATAAAGTAAATACAGTAGCCCCTAAGGTCTTGGCAGAAAAAGCATCCGAACTTAATATCCCCATCATTCATTTTTCAACAGATTACGTATTTGATGGCTTAAAAAATGAACCCTATATTGAAACGGATCAAGTCAATCCTCAATCCGTTTATGGCCAGACGAAATGGGAGGGCGAAGAAGCTATTCGTAATCACAAGAAACATATCATCTTAAGAACAGGCTTGGTATTTAGTAGCCACGGACAAAATTTTTTAAAAACGATCTTAAAACTTATCCAAGAAAAGTCATCTTTAAATATTGTAAGCGATCAAAAAGGCACGCCAACTTCAGTTGATGTGATAGCTGATGTGACCTATAAAATTGTAAAAACTATTTTTAAAAATCCAAACTTTAAAAATTTTGGAACATATCACTTCGCTCCTGATGGTGAAACTAACAGGTATCAATACGCATGTTTTATAACTGATGAGGTAGTACGCTTAGGAATAAAAACGACAATTACTTCTCACGATATTAAATCGATCTCAAGTCATGCGTATCCAACGGTAGCCAAACGACCTATGAATTCGATGCTTGATACGACAAAGATTAAAAGGACCTTCA
>CAMBDN010000222.1 GCA_945865355.1 Legionella genomosp. 1 | reverse complement strand
GCTTTTTCACCATTTGGTACAACGCTCGTATACACTGCAGCGACGTCGCGCATTGTGTATGGTATGGCGCTAAACAATCATTTGCCCAAATTATTTTTAAAAACGAATCGCCATCAAATACCTTATTTCACCCTTTACGCAAATTTTATTGTTGGCGCCTTGTCATTTCTACCCTTCCCAGGCTGGCAAAAACTAGTCGCTTTTTTGTCATCAGCCAGTATTCTTTCTTACGGTATTGGGCCCATTTGCCTGCTAGCAATGCGAAAATTACAGCCGGAAACGCATAGACCGTTCAAACTCGCTGGTAGTGTATTGCTCTCGTACATCGCTTTTTATTTCTGCAATTTAATGCTGTATTGGTGTGGCTTCTCAATCCTATGGAAACTTGATGTCGCACTGCTAATCGGTCTCGTTATCTGCCTTGCGTATCATCATAAATCATTTTTTTCATGCGGTTACGCTTTGTATTGGTTTATTTTCTATATGGGAACGATGCTAATCATCTCTTACCTTGGTTCCTTCGGAGGGAAAGGCATCTTACAATTTCCTATCGATATATTATGTATCCTACCTGTAAGCATCTTCATGCTTTATTTATCACAAGCGTTGCTGAGTAGTGCAACCCATCAGCGCATTCTATGCGATTCAGATGAGTTAGTCGCTTGACCCCACATCAAGCACTTATGGCGCGGGCCAATGTTTCTTTTGCTAACGTAAGACGGCGCTCTACTTCACCAATTTCTGCTTGAAGATTAAGAAGGGCATTGGTGTCGTCTCTAATCAATAACTTATTAAGCGTCTCGGTAAGGGCCTGCTGTTGAATACTAAGTTTTTCGATATCACCCTCCAAGGTACTTAACCATTGCTGGCGCGTACTGATTGCCTGCACACCAAACACAACTGATTGTCCTTGCGGGCGTTTCTCTTTACGTATTTGGCACAATCGCACTAACACATTGATTTTTTTATTCACACGGTCCGCAAGATAATGAGCAATACGCTCATTTTTATGTGCGTTTAATCGCCGTAAATCTTCTTTGATTTCGTCAATACATGACTGAGGCGTCATTTCCAATTGCTCAATAAAAAGCCCTGGTGGTAATGATTTTTGATTAAGAACAGGATGAATTGTATTAAGCTTCCAGAGCAACTCGGGCAAGCGGGCAGATAAAATCCGTACGGGCTCTTTAATCGTCGTCATCTCCACGCCTTAGTGAGAAAAATACTGGGCAAAGTTGATTGTACCAAGAAGTAGAAGACAGTTCCCAATAAAATATAATTGTTTCTATAAGTTCTGATATAGTCGACCACTGGCCTCTTCATATGTCTTTAGCATGATTAGAGTAGACAATGTTTATGGTGGGTGCGATCATCACACACTTTATATATTAAAAAGACATCAAAAATGACCTTAGAAGAATTAATAATTTGTTTTAGACAAAATTTAACCGATAAACCTTTTTACACCCCCGTACCACGCCCACCCCGTCGGCCAATGCGTGATAGCTCGTACACTCACTACTTATATCCCATTAGAAACCTTCGCCCATTGATAGAGATACTGAAGAAGATAGATGAGGAGGATGGCGATGAAAAATATAGCGTCCGCTATCTGGTAACTAAAGAAGGACGGCTGTTGTGCGCTCTCGAGGGACGTCCAGGCCGTAGCATTCCAGAACATAAGCAAATGCGCGCGAGCTGTCTTGCTGCCGGCAACATCTATTTTTCGGCTGACTTTACAGAAATCACCAAAATTAATCACCGCAGCGGAGATTTTCACCCCGCTGTTGCATGCTTAGTTTGGCCTATAGCCGCTGTTCATCTTAGTGGAGCAACGCTCGCCAAACGGCTCATCGTGGAGGAAAGTAACGTCGATGATGAGGGACGTTTTAATACGGTCGCATTGCATCATTTTACATCCCCAATGATTGAAACATTATTTTCAGCAAAAATTCGTGCCCAAATCATTGCCGCTAATGAAGATACAACGATTGAGGTCAACGAAAGCCTCAAACATGGCTTTGGACAGCGCTTCTTTGATGAAAGCGCATCAGCCAGTGCCGCGCCTCAAAAAAAGACGCCCCACAGACCGCTATTTGCTGCGGAAGAAGACGATATCGTAGACGTCGTGGACAACTTACCTGAATCAGCTGCTGCTGCCACTGTAGCGAAGCCTGACGCTAGCAGTCGTATGGGCTATAGTTAAAACAATAACGTTAGCTTAACGACACTTCAGCAGGAATAGACCTCACAGTATTTCTTCGTGCTCGCAACCAATTACTGATGAAGGGTGGTGAGCACATGAGTAACAAACCGATAATAAGCGTGGTTTCATAACGACTCACACTACCCACATCAATTCCATCTGGCGGCATAAAACTGACCGCCAACGTTGTTAAGACACCAATCATGCCAATGCCTGCAACAATTAACATCCCAAGCAAGCCACCCGGTATACGGAATGCTCTGGGATGATGTGGTGCTTGGATACGTAATTTAATGGCTGATATAAACATCAAGAGATACATTAACATATAGAGCTGTGCGGCCAGTGCGGTTAATAACCAATAGGAACCATTCACACTAGGCATAAACAAAAACAAACTTGATAATACAGTCACAATAACAGCCTGCCCAACGAGCATGACCACAGGGGCCCCATGCTGATTAGTCCGTTGAAATAAAGGCGGTAAATTTCCATCTTCAGCAGCAACCAATAGTCCTTTCGTCGGCGCTATAATCCAATTACTAACCCCGCCAAAACCACCCATAACCAGCATGAGAGCCACTACTGGCATCATCCAAGAAAGGTGATATTGCGCGAAAAATGCATCAAAAGCCTGCATTATTCCGGCTACAAGATTGATTTCGGTTTGCGGTAGTACGATGGCTATTGCAAGGGAGCCTAAAATCAATGTGGTTAAAATAATACCTACGGAATAGGTCAATGCTCGCGGAAAAGCATGTTGTGGATTATTCACATCATTGGCATGTACTGTCGCAATCTCAACACCACAAAATGATAGTATGATTGCAGTCAACGACACCCACATCGACCGATCTTGCCAATGAGGTAAAATACTCGATACATCAAACTGTACTTGTATGGGATTACCATCAATAATCCATACGACGCCTAATCCAATGATCAGCGACATTGGCAACAACAAGCCAGAGATAGTACAAATACTGCTGAACATTGCGGACGACCGCATTCCCCGCAAATTCACCAACGTTGCACCCCAGAAAGAGCTAACAATAACCGCCCATAGAAAATAAGGGTTCTTTGCCAAAGCAGGATTAATCAAATAACCAATGGTACCAGCAACAAATGATAATATCGTAGGGTACCAAATGACATTTTCAATCCACTGCAGCCAAATAGCCAGAAAACCTGCCTTTTTACCAAATGCCTCTTTCACCCAAATATAAACACCGCCTTGTTTAGGCCAACCCGAAGCAAGTTCTGCGGAGACTAATGCGGTAGGAAGAAGAAAAAATATTGCCCCTAAGATAAAAAAAGCAATCAGTTGGCTTCCAAATAGAGCTGTAGCTGGTAAATTACGGATACTATCGACCGAGCCGACAGTAATCATGGTAAGACTAAAGATAGTCAACGCATGCTTTTTATTACTCATTGTCTTCCTTCTTTGCAATCTATACTGCGCATAGTCAGTTATTATAAAACGGTTAGCTTAAGATAACCTTAATAATCGTATAAATAAAGTGCACATTAGCGTTATGCACGAATAGTCAACACTATCACAAATCTATACACATGTAATGCGTAGATGATCTAATTCCTGCGAAGACCGTAAACGGCCGCTGGTCTCAGCCGCTTGAATACATTTTTCAAAGACCAAACCAACTTCCATACACAAATAATTAAGTCGTCGATGCAAGGACGATGTCTGCTTTTTAATGCTCATAAGTGGATCGTCTTGCTGATTATTATGTTGGTAAATATCGTCTAAGATTTTTTCGATTATTTTTTGTGGTGAATCGCATCGTCTATCACAAAGTGTTGATGCAACAATCTCTAAATGCACACTCGTTCTATTCCAATGACCAGAAAAAAATCGACCCAAAGCATTACCTTTTACATAATTAGCTAAAATGGCTGTTGTCGTTTTTAGAGGTGTATTTTGTTGAAACTTATCGTATCGTCTTGCGGCATCTAATAATTTTATTTCAGCTGCACCCAAGACTAGCGCTTCTTTTAATTCAATTTTAGACAATTTTTGATACGCGGTAACGATGTCCTTTTGAATCATTGCAAACTCAACATCCCGACA
>CAMBDN010000221.1 GCA_945865355.1 Legionella genomosp. 1 | reverse complement strand
AACCGCTTTAGACCACTTTTTTTATACTCCCTGAATAACTCCCGCCAATAATTGTCCTTCTCAGTCATAAAATACTCCAAATAGTTAAGGAGTCGTAATATTGAAGGATTTTATAATCTCATGGCAGGTGTATTTCACCGATCGCTTACTTATCAATTAAAAGTTGGCAGGCGATAAGATCTATTTGTTATGTATTGGTTAATCATCAGTTAATAATTCACTGATATAATGCAAGTTGGTACGGACTTAAGTCGAGCCAACAAATGGTATGCTACATCGCAGAGACATATGTTTAATTTTATAGGATGGTTAAAATGAATATTGATTTGGATTCTATTAAAGATATCCTGATTGCTGGGATTCCAATAAATCTATCCGGTGGTGAAGTAACCTTATCTGTTGGCGAAAGTTTATTACTTGTTCTTGATGCCTGTAAAAAAGGACGTGCTGATTCTTCCATTATTGACCAATTAAAACAGCTCTATCTTGAGGGTATTAAAACGGTTGATGATAGGATTTTTATTGGAGAAATCAAAGCGCTATTGTCTAATAAAAACTATGTTGTTAAATCAGATCCTTCGACAATTAATGCGGATCCAACGAGGCTGTATTTTGAAACTAAACTTGCATATAAATTATTACAGAAGAATGCTGAGTCGCTAGATCATGACGATTTAAATCAATTCACCAAAAATTTAAAGAGGCGATTATTCTCTTTATCTTCAGCAGATAAGTCTTTCCGTATGAAAATTGAGAAAATCCTTAAAGGGGATATGGATACAAAATTACTCAATAAGTATGAGTTGGAATATGCCGAACTAAATAATAAATTATTAAAGCGTGATTTTTATGGGTTATCAGATGTTGCATGTAAAAACTTATATGAAATATCTTGTAGTACAATACTTGCGACGATAACGACTCAACTTGACCATTCAATGCCAGTTGATATTTATACGGATAGTGTTTTTACCATGGGAATGGATGGGAGAGGGCGTTTAACGAAAGTTACAAATGAACTGGTTATTACAACTGCTAAGGGATTAATGCGTTCGACGACGCCTCTTCCTCTATACGATGATACAGCGAATCCCGTTGATGATTATCAAAGAAATTCATTACCTAACAACAAGGTGTCATTTCAACGTTCAGCTGATCAAGCATCCTTCATGATAGAAAGTGGTTGGAGTCAGCATGTATTTTCACATCTGGTGCACCCTTATTCTAATGGAATTTCAAGTACCACTCTTGCACAACTTAGAAATATAATTTTACAAAAGCGACTAGGGAATCAGGATTTTGCTGGAAGTTTTCAAAAATTCCTCACCACATTTGTGGCATTGATGCTCTACAACAGTGGGGGACATTCGTTTTTTGAAATTTTTGAAGTATTAAAATTATCCGTATGTAGAGAGTTAATTGATGGTGAACCCGGCCTGACAGAGGCTTTGTTAAATGACCATTTGATGTACAAGTTTTTGTGTGAAGACCAAAAAATTTCGTTTGATTCAGCTCTTCAAGAAACACTAGTGTATGCTCATACCATCTTAATGAGAAAATTACTCAATGCTGAACATGGAAAAAAACATACGGTATACAACGTAATCGACAACTCACGTCAAACATCTTCTCCGTCAATTTCATACTTAAGTCCATTGGTCAGTGCAAATTTAAATTTGCAAGGTGAAAGCTCGCTCTACGCCATTCATCGCGCTGTGGTCAATGCAGACATTGATACCTTTGAGAAAGTTGTAGTAGCAACAGAACGGAGAACGATTGACATTCGCAATCACAAAAATTGGACGGCCCTAATGGTGGCTTCGCAGTTAGGTAAAACTGAGAAGGTGAAAATGCTTCTTGCTGCTGGGGCAAACATTAAAGCAAGTTCAGGCAATTTATCGCCATTAGATTTAGCGATTAAAAGTGGCAAATTTTCTACGGTGATTGTTTTACTTTCAGCAAATGCAATGATTAAAAATAAGACTGGTGGGGTAACGCTTAAAGAGCGATTCCCAGCATTATATTATGCTTGTCGTCAGGATGATATGCGTATCCTTAGGGCTGTATTAGGGCATGAGCCAAGGATATCTATGCAAGATAAACTCGATGCTATTTCGACCGCATTGAACGTTGAGAATATCGATTCGTTACGGGTGATTATTGAATCGGTCAGTGAAAAGGATAAACAGAAATATTTTACAAAAGTCTTTAAATCAAAATTATTAAACAAAGCGGTGCACTTAGGTAATACGAAGCTAATGCAGGGTATTATGGATCTTCAATTTACTCCAGCTGCAGATCAAGTTGATTATGATCAATTGTTTCAAACCGCTGCTGCTAAAGGATATTTACCCGTTGCAAAACATATTATGGGGTTATTTCAGCACGAAGATGTGAGCGTTCCAATTCCTCTTTCCAAGATTAACTTAGACAAAGCGTTAGTAGAGGCACTAAAAAACAACTTTTTTGATATGGCCGTACTATGTATCATTTATGGTGCCAGCACTGATTCGATACCCAGTAATGGCCGTTTTTTAAGAGCGTTTGACGAGTATTTAACAACGAGTAAACGACTAGACGTGCTATTTAATATCAAAGACTTTGAAATCATTGCTAGTCGAGCAGATTCTATTAGTAAAAACTTGCATAGCAGACTAAATTCAATACTGTATCCCGTTTTAAAACATCTTGTAACCTTTTTAAATTTCCTTTTGCCTGATACATGGAGACTTGGTTTCAACGATAAAACAATGGTTATCGAAGATTTATCCACGCTATTTAAATCTAAAATAAAGAGACATGAATCCTCAGAATCAGATGATGTAATACAACCAGTAGGACCGGAAATTGAAACGGCTGTGCAACTTGGTAAGTTTCCAGGCCGATTTTTCGCTAACTCCAAAGCCCCTGATGATAGACCTGAGCCGGGTTTGACTCAGCACCAGCCTACATTTCGCACCAATGTAGGAGATTTTTATAATTAGAGTAATTAATTTCGACCCGTTCCAGTTCTGCTGGCAAGCCGTAGATATCTAAAGCATGTTTACCGAAGTACACAATAATCCGTTGATGCACTTTTTTAACGTTAGTCACAATACGATGACGCTTATCATCCGTGATAATGGTGACCACAGCGATCCGAGGTGACCCGGTAGGTCTACTCACAGGAGTAAAGATAATAAAAGCAAGCCGAAAAAATATTTTCCGGGTATAATGTTCTGTTTCATGACTAGTATGGAATATTGTTTATGAGTTGGCTGAAGAAATTATTGCCTTCACGAGTTAGAACAGAAACGTCTCAGAAAAAAGGGGTTCCTGAGGGGCTATGGGTTAAATGCGGAGGATGTGGTGAGGTGCTTTATCGCTCGGAGCTCGAAAAAAATCTTTCTGTTTGTCCTAAATGCAACCACCATCATCGGCTGTCTGCTAGAGATAGGTTGGCTCAATTTTTAGATGATATAGGCCAAGATGAAATTGCTGCAGAGTTGGAGCCCATCGATCGTTTGAAATTTCGAGACTCTAAAAAATATAAAGACCGTATCACTCAAGCCCAGCGATCCACTGGTGAAAAAGAAGCCTTGGTTGTCTTGAAAGGCACGTTAAAACAACTGCCTATTGTTGCAACTGCCTTTGAATTTTCTTTTATGGGAGGTTCAATGGGAGCAACAGTGGGTGAAAAATTTGTGCGGGCTGCTAATGTGGCTGCGTCAGAACGCCGTGCCTTTATTTGCTTTACGGCCAGTGGTGGCGCGCGCATGCAAGAAGGACTGTTTTCACTTATGCAAATGGCAAAGACGTCTGCTGTTCTTGCTAAATATGCTGAAACAGGCTTGCCATTCATCGTTGTTTTAACAGATCCTACTATGGGCGGCGTTTCAGCTAGTTTTGCAAGTCTTGGCGATATCATTATTGCTGAACCTAATGCTCTAATTGGGTTTGCCGGTCCAAGAGTCATAGAACAAACGGTACGACAAACATTGCCTGAAGGGTTCCAACGCAGTGAGTTTTTACTAGAGCATGGTCACATTGACATGATTGTTGAACGAAAAGCATTGCGCAATACTGTTGCTGAGATAATTGGTAAGTTAACTCATCGCACAGTACAATAATGGGCTCGTTAATCGGATGAATTTTTTAGATTTCTCATTAAATGATTGGTTACATTATTTAGAGCATGTTCATCTAAATGAAGTTCAGCTTGGCCTGGATCGAGTTAGCACTGTGGCCTCGCGACTAGGTTTGCTGCATTGGGATGCAACCATCATTACCGTTGCAGGAACGAACGGTAAGGGCTCTACCGTTGCAGCGCTGGAGGCGATCTACTTGGCAGCTGGCT
>CAMBDN010000220.1 GCA_945865355.1 Legionella genomosp. 1 | reverse complement strand
TGTCAGTTCCACCCAAAGCCCCAGAAGGATCCCCCCCCCCAACGGCAAAATATGGTATTTAGCCAGTAAGCCAATGCCTAAGCCAATACCCAAAAGAAAGGAGTCAGTCCAACTTAAAACTTTGAGGCGAACCACATTATCCGTAATAAAAAGCAAAAGACTCAAAGCCAAAATCAAACCCGTATCCGGTAAAATAAAAACACCAAATAAACCAAAGATGGGAACAACATAGGCTATCAAAAAAGTAGCTAGTAATTTAGTTGCTAACGCTTTATCTTTAACAGCGTTATTATAAACAATCGCTTGTAATAATAGCGCGGACAGTAGATGAAGCACGATGACCAGAGAACGCGCAGATAATGGTGAAATCAAACCCAATTTAAGTTGAATAATGTTAAGGTAGGAAACGAAAGGTGGCGCATCGACATAACTCAGCTGCAGATGCTTAGAAAATGCAATGTAATATGATTCATCATTGGTAATAGGGAACGTTGCTGCAATAATCACGTTGGCAAGCAATACTACCGTATAAATTAGCCAATTTTCGTCTAAACGCATCGATTTTATAAATGATTTCATTGCGTTAATAATGTTTTCCTCTTAAATTGGTAGTAACAAAGTTGCAAATCATCACAAATAGGCTGTAATCAGTCAATGTAACATTCACCATGGTATCGAAAAAAGTAGTCTTTTTAAATGATTAATATGCTGGTAGCAGGAACAACGGCATACTTTATTTATAAAAAAGCACTTGGCTGCCCTGAAGCTGTCAGGAGCTATTTATAGTATCAATAATAATGATTTAGGATAATAGAGTCTGTTGATAATTGCTCGCTAAGCACTACGTTGCGAAGTACGTAGGAGCATTAGAGAAACTGAGAAAATGAATCATCAACAGAACCTAACCTCTGATTAAGCAACCCATTTATTTGTCTAGCAGAATTTGGACCGAGGAAGATACGATGAAGTATATTGAGAATAAAATTTTTGATGACATATCGGTTGGCGACTCAGCCGGATTGAACCGCACGCTCTCTCAAAAAGATATTGAGCTTTTCTCAGTGATGTCAGGGGATGTAAACCCTGCACATGTTGATGAGGAATATGCAAAAAACGATATTTTCCACAAAATTATTGCCCAAGGAATGTGGGGGGCCTCGCTGTTATCGACAGTGCTCGGTACCGAGCTTCCTGGACCTGGAACAATCTATTTGGGCCAAACCTTAAAGTTCGAACATCCAGTCGCAATTGGCGATACCCTAACGGTAACTGTAACGGTCACTAAAAAAATCAAAGAAAAACACACCGTCGAGTTAGATTGCAAATGTATCAATCAACTGGGGAAAACGGTTATTAGTGGACTGGCCACCGTTATTGCACCAACTGAAAAAGTAAAACGACAACGAATCCAGCTCCCAAAAGTAGAATTAAAATGGCCGAAAAACCATTGGTTTCACCATTTAATCACCCTAAAAAAATCGTTAGCTCCGCTTAAAACGGCGGTTGTCCACCCGGTTGATGAACTATCTCTCAAGGGTGCCATTGCATCAGCTGAAGAAGGGATAATCACCCCCATCCTTATTGGACCAAAACAAAAGATTATTGATGCAGCTATCGCTGCAAATATTGACATATCGCCCTACCAAATTTTTAATACCGAACATAGTCATGAGTCAGCTGAAATTGCAGTCAAAATGGCTAGAAATCAAGAGGTCGAAGCATTAATGAAGGGCAAAATTCACACCGATGAATTGATGGAACCCATTATTGATAAAGAAAAAGGTCTACGTACAGGTCGACGTATGAGCCATGTTTTTGCTCTGGCGGTCCCTAGCTATCATAAACCCATCTTCTTGACAGACGCCGCTATTAATCTTTTTCCTCACCTACAGGAAAAGCGTGACATTGTTCAAAATGCGATAGATCTCTTTCATGCACTCGGTTTAGGTATACCAAACGTCGCTATCCTATCTGCCATTGAAACGGTAAATGAAAAGATTCCATCAACGCTAGATGCCACTGCATTATGCAAAATGGCTGAACGTGGACAAATCACCGGCGGTATCTTAGATGGCCCCCTTGCCTTTGATAATGCAATATCCATCGAATCTGCACATGTAAAAGGAATTTTTTCTGTGGTCGCTGGCAATGCTGATATTTTGGTTGTACCGGATGTTGAATCAGGCAATATGCTTTATAAGCAAATGACTTATCTGTCTGGAATAGAAGCCGCAGGAATGGTTCTAGGTGCTCGCGTTCCCATTATTCTAACCAGTCGTGGCAGCGATGAGTTATCCCGTAAAGCATCCTGTATCCTGGCCTTGTTGTATGCACGTAGAAAAGGTGACGGGCCTAACCACAGTGATTTTAAATAGTTGAATTTAATTAGAGCAAAGCACGGATGTGGATATAAGCTCTATCGAGCAATACGAATTGCATGAGTCCCTAGGAACATTGCCGCAATCCGTATTAGCTTCTTTCAGACACCGATAATAAAATGGTCAAATATTACGAAGTTAGTGTCCAATTTATTTGACCCGGTAGTTTAGACCAAAAGCTTCCTATAATGCTTGCGTATTGGGCATTCATATTATTAGCAACCTCGACCTGACCGATAATATTTCCAGCGCTTAGAAAACAGAAATCCTGTGATGAAACAAAGGAAATGTTCTCCGTTCCACAGCGATATTCTAACAATAAGCTTGGACCACCAATGTATGACTGTTCAAGTGTGAACGACTGGGTCATTTGACCATTAGCAATGGTTGATGGAATAGGAATATCCCCAAGCGAACCATTATAAATAACTGAATTTTGCAACGTACAATTTTGACCGGTCGTGTTATTGATTGTTATGTTTAAATAACCACAAGTTATACCCGCAAACGAGGCAGTGGAAATAGTATACAGTACTAATGAGGTAATCCATGATCTCATCTCAAACTCCTTTAGGTTAATAAAGCACTATCAGTCTACTATCTTTAATAACTAAAACAAGTTGGTAAATATTGAGAATTTAAGCATGTCCTTGCCATATTCAACTCATAATATAAGGCTATATTGCCGGCGCTTTTCCTTGCATATAGTAATTGATTGTATTAAAAAGACTTGATAGATTATGCAGTTATGATAAATAACTGTAACTTCTCTATAAGCCCGGGAATGAAAATCATCCTGAACACCGTGAAGGATGACGTGTTACGGAGTTAATAAGAAGTTACAAGTAACTAGTAAGCAAAATTTATAATGCGCTACTAGAGCATCATATGATTTTAAATTAAACATGACCCTAAGATCCCCCTCCCTACGGTGCATAGCGTGGGAAGGGGGTGGAAATATGCGTGAAATAATTCCCTCACCCTACCCCTCTCCTACGCAAGCGTGATAGAGGGGGCTTTCAGTTGTTTAAATTAAAACCATAAGGTGCTCTTAGCTCACCCTAAGGAGTCTTTATGATTGGAAAGCAAAAGAAAGTCGTGTTAGCAGGAGCTATTGGTAATGCGCTAGAGTGGTATGATTTCACAGTTTACGCCTTTTTTGTTCCCTTAATTGCCACACAGTTTTTTCCAAACAAAGATCCATTTTTATCGCTTTTAGCCACATTTGGTACCTTTGCTGTCGGTTTTTTAGTGCGGCCATTTGGAGCAATACTCTTTGGTTACATTGGAGATCACACCGGAAGAAAAAAAGCCCTTATTATCTCGATGATCATGATGTCATGCCCAACATTTTTAATTGGCATGCTACCCAATTACACGTCCATCGGTATGATGGCGCCATTGCTCTTAATTGGGTTACGTATCATACAGGGATTGGCTGTCAGCGGAGAGTTAACAACCGCTACCGTATTTTTAATTGAGCATGCTGATCGTAATAAACGAGGAATTGCTGGTAGTCTTGCCATGGCGGGAGCATTACTCGGAATGGCATCAAGCTCACTATTTGCATCATTGATTAGTGAACTGGTCACTGATAGCCAGCTTGCTGCATGGGGGTGGAGAATTCCTTTTTTACTGGGTGGAGTCATTGGCATTGTCGGCTTAGTCCTCCGGCTACGGTCCATTGATCCTGAGGTGTACAAACAACTCAACGCTGATAAAAAAGAAGACATTCGTCCGGTTTCTGTTATAGGTCATATATCCAGTTTGAATTTTCGTACTTTAGCGACCGGTATTTTATTCACATCGATAATGGGTATCGCAAACTATTTTCTGGTTGGTTATTTCAATACCTTTTTGGTAGAAACTCAGGGGTTGCCGTTAAGACCCGTAATGCTAATCAATACGACTGCTTTAACCCTACAAATGTTGATGACCGTATTGATGGGACGTTTATCCGATTACGTTGGAAGAAAACGTGTATTAGGCTCAGGCATTTTAAGTT
>CAMBDN010000219.1 GCA_945865355.1 Legionella genomosp. 1 | reverse complement strand
TTAGAGCGACTGTTTATACCTAAGTGGGATTTTTTAAGACACCTCCAATGGCAACTCGAGCGCAGCTAAATAAGGAAGCATTACCCAGATACCCCCCCACTATTACACTGCGCTAGCTAAGAACAGCATTAACGAAGATATCATCGTTTATGTGGATAATTTAGTCATCATTTTCGCTAGGATTCATACTAAGCCCAGGTGAGGTGTGTTCTGACGGCACAACACTATCGGGTGCCTTGCCGAGCACTGGCGAGCCTTGGCCTTGCTGCACAGGAAGTGGCGAGACTTGCTGCACAGGAGACGGCAAAGAATTTAGCGCAACCGTCGGAGGTTTCGGAGCTGCTGCAGGCGCAGCCTTCATATCGGCTATATCTTGCGAGCCCCCCGGTTTCATCGCCATGTTCTTATCAAAAAGGTTCTTAACAAATGCATCAGCTGACGCCTGATCTGGAAACGTAAAAACATGCATTTCAGGAGGACCCTTTTGCTTCTCATACTTAAAATCCTTTTCCTCATATTTTCCCGGTCCGGGCTCCTTATCTTTCCCCACCAAACTATTTGGACCATCGGGCTTAGCAAACGAATCAAACTCCTCTTTTAATTTATCAATGGGGATTAGGGGCACTATAGCCATGGGCGCCGCTTCGCCCGGCTTGACTGTTATGGCTGGAGCCTTCGCCGCCAATCCTTGGTCATATAATTTCTTTTTCCCGTCATCTTCAAATGTATCAATTGTACGTTGAAGTTTCTGAAACGTTTCCTCTTGCTCTTGCTCTTGATTTCGGACACCAAGAGCTGCTAACTCTGCCTGCTGAATCTTAAGATCTGTAATAAGTTGTTTTTTCTCATCAGCATTAAATTTTGTGTCTTTTGTAATAGCAGGGTCTTTATCGAGCAATTTACTCACAAAATCATAATGACTTTTACCTAGAGCTTTCGCTACCGTCTTAGGCATTTTTTTCTCCTGAGAGTCAAACCAAACGACCTACCATGTACTAATTGTAGTCTATTTTTATGATAATGAGCGTCCTAACTATCAAAATATTGCCTTTGAATTGCAAGATGACACCACTACAAAATAGTTATCTTCTTGGCTGAGAATTGCGTATGATCAGACCGGTTATTGATATGTTTAGTCTTGCATCATGCGCAAGGCAAACGCATGATGCAAAATAACAGGACAAACCGCCGCCTTTGCGAACAAAGTGTGCGGTTAGCCCATAGCATCTGCACACAGAATAGACAATTACTAAGCAAGCTGATAATATTTTAATTTTTTCACGTCCATTTTAGATACACAGTTAGGAGTACTTAATCACAATGGCTTACAGTAACCCTCAATCAGTGACCCCGGATGCATTGCCTGTTAAATCAATCATGCCTTGGATAGTGTGGGGCTTGGGTTGTCTCTTTTATTTTTATGAATGCCTACTACAAGTCTCCCCTAGCGTCATGAGCTCAGAACTCATGCGCGATTTTTCAGTGACGAGCCAAACACTCGGTATTTTATCGGGCATTTATTTCTATTCTTACGCCGCCATGCAACTACCGGGTGGCGTCATGATGGACTACTTTGGGCCACAACGGCTATTAACGATAGCCACCACTATTTGTGCGGTCAGTACCATCGCTTTTGGAATGACCGATAATTTTTTGATGGCTTGTATCGCACGCCTTATGATTGGATTCGGCTCTGCTTTTGCAGCTGTTGGTGCCATGAAGCTGGCTGCCAGTTGGTTTCCTGCTGAACGTTTTGCTCTACTCACTGGAATGATGGTAACTATCGGCATGTTAGGCGCTATCGGTGGAGAAGCGCCACTCGCCTTATTAATTGATAATTGCGGTTGGCGTCAAAGCATGATCATTATGGGTAGTATTGGGCTTGTACTTGCCGCTCTTATCTATACCGTAGCGAAGGACGCACCAAAAAATGCGCGCAGCTTAACCCATGCATCAACGCCTGATGATGAAGAGCCCCTGCTGGCTAGCTTGGTGGAACTATTAAAAAACAAACAACTGTGGCTGGTCGCCTTTTATGGTGGTCTGATGTACATGGCAACACCTATCTTTTGCGGACTGTGGGGTGTACCCTTCCTGATGTTTAAAATGCACTTAGCAAAAGCCACTGCCGCAAACTACATATCGTTGGTCTTTGTAGGGTGGGCCATTGCAAGTCCGTTGTGGGGAATTTTTTCCAATCGAATTGGCCGACGCAAACCACCGATGTACATTGGTTGCGTCGGCGCTATGATCTGCAGCACGCTATTTATTTACGCCCCGATTCAATCCGCTTGGGTCATGGAGCTCGCGCTCTTTGCTTTTGGTATTTTTTCAGCAGGTTTTTTACCCGCTTTTGCTGTAGCGAAAGAACTTTGTAACAAGCAATATGTTGCTACCGGCTTAAGCTTTATGAACATGATGAACATGGTTGGAATTGCCATTGGACAACCGGTTATTGGATTTGTTTTGGACAAATTTTGGCAGGGTGAAATCATTGATAAAGTGCGCGTTTATCCCTTGGAGGCCTATCACATTGGCTTATCAATATTACCAATCGGCATGTTTGTCGCACTACTCATCCTTCCACGCCTAAAAGAAACGTACTGCAAAAGTGTTAGAGATTAATGATGACTATGGATAAAAAATTATATATTAAAACAAATGGCTGCCAAATGAATGAGTATGACTCATCTAAAATGGCCGAGGTACTTCGTGAGTCGCACGGCTTACAAAAGACAGACAATGTTGATGAAGCAGATATTATATTACTCAACACCTGCTCTATTCGTGAAAAAGCGCAGGAAAAAGTATTCTCGCAATTGGGTCAATGGCGAGAGTACAAAAAAAAGAACCCTCACGTGATTATTGGCGTAGGCGGTTGTGTCGCAAGCCAAGAGGGTGGCGATATTCTCAAACGAGCACCTTACGTGGACTTGGTTTTTGGTCCGCAGACATTGCATCGCTTACCCAGCATGCTCAAGGAGCGACTTGACACCCGTAAACCTGTTGTGGATATCAGTTTTCCAGAAATTGAAAAATTTGACCATTTGCCAGCCCCTCGCGCTGAAGGCTCCGTTGCCTTTGTTTCTATTATGGAGGGTTGTAGTAAATACTGCAGCTATTGTGTAGTGCCTTATACCCGTGGCGAAGAAATTAGCCGACCATTTGATGATGTGCTCGCTGAGTGCTTCCAGTTAGCAAGCCAGGGCGTTAGAGAAATTAACTTGCTGGGTCAAAATGTAAACGATTACCGTGGCCCCATGCACAACGGTGATATTGCCGATCTAGCCTTGCTGATTCACTACCTTGCAGCCATTGAAGGGATAGGTCGAATTCGTTACACCACCTCGCATCCCCTCGCCTTCTCGGACAATTTGATTAACGCGTACGCCGAGGTCCCTGAATTAGCCAATCATTTACACCTCCCGGTGCAAAGTGGCTCTGATCGCATCCTTGCGATGATGAAGCGAGGGTACACAGCCATCGAATACAAATCTAAAATCCGTAAACTTCGTAAAATTCGACCTGATATTCGTTTATCAACAGATATCATTGTTGGTTTTCCCGGCGAAACAGATGAAGAGTTTCAAGACACGATGAATCTTGTGCATGAAATGGGATTTGATACGTCGTTTAGCTTTATTTTTAGTGCAAGGCCCGGAACACCCGCCGCTAACTTGCCGGATGACACCCCGATGGACGTTAAGAAAAAACGTTTAAAAATATTACAAGATAGGTTGTTAACTCAAGCATCTCGTTATAGCGAGTCGATGATTGATAGTACCCAGCGACTCCTGGTCACCGGCTTATCCAAAAAAAGTAACCAACAGTTGGCAGGACGAACTGAATGCAACCGTGTGGTTAATTTCGATGGCCCTGCTGAATTAGTCGGTCAATTTGTGAATGTCCACATTACTGAAGCGCAGCCAAATTCGTTACGTGGTCGATTAACCGAAGAACAAGAGCACGTAATTATTGCCTAATATGACCTCATCATTACAAAAAGAAGCGATCGTACCCAGCCAATATCATGGACAACGTGTGGATGTGGTACTCGCTCAATTGTTCCCCGATTTTTCACGCTCTCAACTAACGGGCTGGTTAAAGGATGGAGCCATTACTTTAAACAAGCTTCAGTATAAGCCTAAAGATAAAATCTTGGGTGGTGAGCACGTTATAATTAACGTGGTGTTACCAGAAAATGATAGCAACAATGAGGCTGAAGACATCCCATTGGACGTGGTTTTTGAAGATGAGTACTTGCTTATTGTGAATAAACCGGCTGGATTAGTGGTACACCCTGGGGCTGGAAACCCAAATCACACCCTGGTCAATGCCCTACTCCATCATGCGCCGACATTGCATCACTTACCAAGAGCCGGAATTGTACATC
>CAMBDN010000218.1 GCA_945865355.1 Legionella genomosp. 1 | reverse complement strand
GTTTGGACCCACCTGATCCCATCTCGAACTCAGAAGTGAAACCTACGCGCGCCGATGATAGTGTGGGGTTTCCCCATGTGAAAGTAGGTCATTGCCAGGATTTTATTACCCTAAAGCGGCTCTATAGCCGCTTTTTTTTATTACAAATTTTCCCTGAATATATCATCTGGATGGGTTTCTATCGCCTTATAAATCAAAATATTGTAGAATTAATTCTCACGTTAATGGATGTTTTGATGTATGCTTGGTATTCGTCTTACGGAATTTATTACACAGCTTCGGACTAGCACTGCTTTAGGTGAATATGATCGAGCTTTTTTAAGTAGCTTTGATACAGTATTCCCTTCAATTATCACAGAAGAAAATCTGAGCACTAATCAATTAGGATTGCTACTAAAAGCATTTGATGATCGCTGGAAAGCAATTCTAGGTTTAGTTGAGGATCATTATACCTTCAAACAAACCGGTAACAATCGCCTATGGATCAAACTTGCCCATGATATAGCGATTTCTGTAAATAAGACTTACATCCAAGTATTGATGCCAACTGTAATAAATTCGTTGGATGCGAATACACTTGAGAAAATTGAAGATTGCGAACTCAGTGATTTATTTATTGGCGAAGATGGTAAGGCGTTGTATTCTGTTAGCGGCATATGTAGACAGTTTCAAAAGCGAATCTTTTATACCTATGATTTTAATGGTGCTACAGCAAAATTTGTTAAACGACCATTAACATTAAGCGAGCTGTCCCAGATTAAATTTAAAACGCAACGACTTCCTTTCGTCGTAGGAGCCACTACCTATCAGAATATTTGGAGCTACTTAACGCTCACCGTATTTCCAGGTTGGCATGAGGGAAAGGGACTACCCAGGCATTTTCTCCGATCTCTATTTGAGTTGATTGAAAATTTTTATGCACTTAAAAACGAAGTCGGTGCACGGAAAAATTTTTCAGAAAAAATCTTGTTATGGTCTAAATTGCTACAGGAATGTAGTATCGATGAAGTACAGCGTTTATATACTCAATCGATTCCTGTGGATGGTAAATCTATATTTTTAATCGATCTTCTAATTGACGGTTTGCAATGTGAACCTGCCACGTTGAGTCAAAAGATGTTGGGCCTAGCGCGATGGCTTTGTGAATATGATGCATCTTGGGTTGTAGGAAATCGCAGTGAATTAAAACGGTTATACACAGATCTCCATGCCGGTTTTGCCTTTAATATAAGAGATTTACAAGATTTTCTTACAGAAATGTACGATGGTAGCTCATTATTAGTAAGACGATCCATTGCAGCACTGCAATTGCAGTTAAGTGATAAAACAAAAATCATTCCTGAAATCATGGCTTCCTTGGTTGAAATTTACCGATTACGTTGGTCAGAAATACAGGATACGGCAGAGGACTATCTTCGTTTGCAGGATGGTATCAATGCACCATGGATTCGTTTGGCACGATTATTAAAGGGTGGTAGGCATATCAAACGCAGTTATTATTCCTTGTTAATACCGACGTTAAGTGTTGATACCGATCGAGCAACGAAGAGGTGCATAACTGATTTTTCACTATCTGATTATGTATTATCAACGGATGGTAACTCGCTTGTGCTTTTAGATCATTGCGTACGTCACTATAAGGCACATGGCACATTTGAGCATTGTAAAACGTCTACTCCAATTCCGTTGAGCTCCATTGAGAAAGGTCGCATGCAGTATGCGCACAGTAAATATCATCAATATATTAAGTTTGCAGATGGTGTGCGAGTTGAGGACCAGCCAATTTCAAAAGATACAGTTCTTGCGGTGCACGAATTGGTTAATAATAGTATATTTTCTATTGGATTTTTGTTTGCGCATGATTACGACGATGCACAGAAGGACGCAGCTGGAAGTGCTTATCATCGTTTATACAATTTTCTGCACACACTGCCTTATGCAGAGAAAGAACGATTGTTTGCACAAAAGATATCTTGGCATGGAAAAAATGTAACGTTTAGAAGCGTGCTGGACGATGTTGAGGCCGATAAGTGCATTGCCGTTTGTGGGCTTTATTTTGCGAAGATGGTTATGGATTACGCACCCTATTTGCGGTTTAATCCCGATATAGAAATAAGGGCTCGTATTGATCTAATGCGGACTCATTCTCGGCTCAAGGTCTGTAGTAAATATAACAACATTGATGATAAGGAGGCTAAAAAAAGAATTCAGATATTTGCAGCTTCTTTAATGAGTTATGAATTTCAATATAGGTTTTTTGGTGAGAGCGTGACGATATGGGATTGTACTAATACCATTGGTCACGTGGCGAAAAATATCTATCAAATAATAGCGCCGATGATTAACTCGGGTAACTATAAAAACGCACGCTATGTTTATGCAAAAATAATGGATACGATGGTCGGCCCGGGGTTGAATAACAGGACTGAATCCTGGTTGAGTTGGTTGACCCGTCCTACAGCTGCTCAATATTGGTTAGAGTCTATTGCCAATCAGTCGCTGTTTACTTGCAAGACGTCATGGGTTAGACCGGAGTTGATACTGGCAACTTTGCTGCCAATCCCTGCTGTAGATGCAAAAGCACAAGACCTTTTGCAGGGCTTTATTGATGATTTGGTGCATACCTATGCTCAGCCACGGAATGTAGCGCTGAAAGAAATTCGAGTCAATGTTAAGTTTACACAGCTACTTCAATCATTAGATGATTTACCCCGTCGCCAGATATTACGATTGATCCAGTCTTCCACGAAGGAAGTCGATCTCAAGGCATTTTACGGAATTTATGCTAGCTATATTATTCGCCGTTTAGTATTTTTTGTGACAAGTACAGCGGATAATAATCAAGCGGTTTTTTTTAGACGGACTAGTGGTAGCATTGATAAAGGAACAGCGGTACGTTTTAGGAAAATTGTCGATCTTCTTAAAGTGACTGAAACCTCGGAGGATAATTCGCCATCTAGTGTCTTGGCAACGTTGGTTATTAAAATAAATAGAATGTCGACGTCAGTTTGTAGTTCTAGTGAGAAAGCAAGAATGATGGCGTATTTGGAGCAATTGAGAAGTCCTGTCGTTTCTTTATCGGCATCTGAGCCAGCTGTGCATATAAATTACGCTACTGGCTTTAGCTAGTTTGTTGCTGTCAATGCTGGCGCTTCTCTTTTATTCCAATTTAGCATTAAGGAAGCTAATATACCCGCGATTAATCCCCAGAATGCGGCTCCTATTCCAAACAAACTAATACCGGATGCAGAAACCAAGATGGTGATGAGAGCAGGTTCACGTTGAGCTTCTTCATCCAATGCGACCTTCAGGCTATTGCCTATAGTACCCAATAAGGCTAGACCAGCTATTGCTAAGACTAGTTCTTTGGGAAACGCAAAGAACAAGCTAACAATCGTAGCTCCAAAGACGCCAATCAATAACCAACAAATTCCGGCAAAAACGGTTGATTTATAACGATTTGCGGGGTTGATATCCGCCTCGGTACTTCCACAGATAGCGGCAGTCATTGCAGCTAAACAAATTGAAAAACTACCAAAGGGTGCAAGAAGACAGTTGATTGCGCCGATAAAACTAATGATGGGTGAAATGGGCGGTCGATATCCAGATGCGCTGAGAACAGCGACTCCAGTAATATTTTGTGAGGTCATAGTGACCATAAACAAGGGTATTCCAACGCTGATAGTTGTTAACAAGGAAAAAGCAGGAAACGTGAAAATTGGCGTGGCAAATGTCAAATGAAAGTTATCTAAATGAAATAACCCTTGTGTTTCAGCAACTAAGACACCAACCAGTAAAACGAATATAATGACATAACGAGGAAACAATCGTTTCCCAAGTAAATAAGTTGTGAGCATTGCTGCGATAAGAATAAATTGATCCTGCATTGCGATAAAAATATTCATGCCAAAGTGGATTAGAATTCCTGCAAGCATTGCAGAGGTGAGTGCGCGTGGGATTCGGGTGATGGCTTTCTCAAAAAGGCCGGTCACTCCAGTTAAAACTGTTAAAAATGCAGCAAAAATGAATGCTCCACTGGCTTCCGCCATCGATACCCCAGATAAGCTTGTCACTAATAATGCGGCTCCCGGTGTTGACCAGCCGGTTAATATGGGCACTCGATAATAAAGTGAAAGTGTAATACAGGTAACTGCCATGCTCAAACCCAGTGCAAATAGCCAGGAGCTGATTTCCGCAGGCGATGCCCCAGCAGTGGTAGCCGCTTGAAAAACGAGTACGGCTGAGCTTGTGAAGCCGACCATGACTGCAATAAAACCTGCTGCCATGTTGGAAAAAGAGAAATATTTAAGCATGATTTAAATCGAAGCCATTTGTTTTTTGGCATATAATATACCACATTAATTCATTCTGAAGTAATTATAAATGTTCGCTACAGGGCAACCACCTCTAAATTTTGGGCACTTATGGGTTAAAAAAACCGTCTTTG
>CAMBDN010000217.1 GCA_945865355.1 Legionella genomosp. 1 | reverse complement strand
ATTCAGTGGCAGGGCGCTACATTGTGGCGAAGTGTTTGCGCTTATCTTCGCGCAAAGCCCACCCAAAAAGGTAAAGCGAGTGATTTGCCGCCGATAAATCCAGGGTAGTCGTTACCATTCAAGCTTAAAGGACCGTACATGTTTGCTTTGCCACATTGGCGCGTCACATTAAAGCGTATTTTTCCTTTTCTTGAATGGCTTCCAGAGCTGAAAAAGTGGTCGGTACTTCGCGCTGATTTGATAGCCGGCGTGACAGTAGCGATGTTGTTTGTCCCTCAATCAATGGCCTACGCTCATCTTGCAGGTCTTCCTGTTTATATGGGTTTATACGCTGCATTTATCCCCACCATTGTTGCTGTTCTATTTGGCTCTTCTCGGTACTTGTCGACAGGGCCTGTTCCAGTGACTTCATTATTAACAGCAGTGGCTATGGTTCCCCTTGCGGCCAGTGGATCAGTCGCCTATTTGCAATACGTCGTGTTATTGACTTTGATGGCTGGGCTTATACAACTGCTTATGGGTATGTTGGGCTTTGGGGTAGTGGTTAATTTTCTCTCTTATCCTGTTACTTTGGGGTTTATCAATGCCGTCGCTGTGATTATAGCGAGCATGCAGTTGAGTAACTTATTTGGGGTTAGTGCCATTATCGCACCGCATTACTATCAAACCGTTTGGCAAGTGTTGATAGATGCCTTGGTGAATACGCACTGGCCAAGCGTTGCCATGGCAAGCGTTGCTTTTATCATTATTCTTGGTGGACGAAAATTGTGGCCGCGTTTGCCGCATATTTTTATTGCCGTGGTAGTGACAACGGTGATCTCTTGGTGTGTTGATTACGAAAAGGTGGAGACCATTCTTCCTGGACAAATTATTAGTCTGCCAATACAGGAGTTGATTTCAAATGAGCAACGGTATGCGGAAGAAATGGCAGAATTATTAAAGCAGGTTAGTCAAGCTGAAAAAGATATACAAATAGCAAAAAAAAGTAGCCGAGATGAACGTGTGCAAATGGATGATGCAACCCATCTTTTGCATCAGGTTAAATGGCAGTTAGAACGACGGGTCGCACGTCACAGCCTTGAAATTGGAGCGCTGGCCCGAGCGCGGTTTCAACGGTTGGTGACGACGGAGGGGTTGGTTGTTTTTTTTGTCGATGATCAAATGACACCGATTGGCCATGTGGGCTCACATCAATGGCGAATAGCCGATGCAGCGCTGGAAAATGGGCAGTTGACGTTGCATGCGGGGGGAGAAATTGTCGGTGACATCCCTAGAGGGCTACCCAGTTATAAGCCCGTTATTTGGGACTGGGATAGTGTTTCACGGTTATTTATGGCAGCTCTTGTCATTGCAATGGTTGGCTTTACCGAAGCGATTACCATTGCGAAGCACATTGCCACTCAAAGTCGACAACGATTAAATATTAACCAGGAATTGGTGGGTCAAGGGCTCGCTAAATGCGTGGGTAGTTTTTTTCAATCCATGCCTGTTTCAGGTGGATTCACCCGCTCGGCCATTAATTTTAAGTCCGGCGCAAAGACCGGGTTTTCCTCTATTGTGGCAGGTTTGGTGGTGATGCTGGTGTTGTTATGCTGCACGTCGTTATTTTATTACCTCCCTTATGCAACCCTTGCTGCCGTGATCATGGTCGGTATGTTGGGTCTTATTGATATCAAAGAAATGATGCGAGTATGGCAGGTGAGCCGTAATGAAGGCATCGTATCATGGGTGACGTTTTTTCTAACCTTGTTTCTTGCGCCGAGCCTAGCTCATGCGGTCATTTTGGGAATGCTATTGTCATTGGGCGTGTATTTGTATGAGACCATGCGGCCACGTTTTAATGAGTTAGCTTGTCAGGCGGATGGCAGTTGGTTGGAGATTGGTAAAGAGGATGGTCATTATGATCTTTGCGATAAGATTAGCCTGGTGCGTTTTGGCGGCTCGCTTTACTTTGCCAATGTGTCTTATTTTGAAGAACACATTCTTCGGTTGATTTCCACACAAAAAAACGTGCGTTATATCCTTCTGGATTGTGTTGGAATCAATAAACTGGATGCGAGTGGTTTGGGAACATTGTTTAGCCTGTGTGAGCATCTGGAAGCGGTGGGGATTCAAATGTGGTTCACTCGTGTGCGAGAGCCGGTTTTTGCTGTCTTAAAGCGTGGAGGTCTTGTTGCCAAATTAGGTGAGGATCATTTTTATAAAAATAATGAACAAGCTTTAGAACAGGTTTTAACAGCCCTAGGCCCCGCTCATGATCACAGCTGTCATTTAACCAGAGTAAAAGAATAGGTTATTGCACAGCGACTAAGCCAGTAACGCGTAAGAAGCGTCTCCCCCTTTGAAAAAGGGGGATTAAGGGGGATTTGTTAAAAGCATTTACAATCCCAACTAACCACCTTTTCCAAACGGGAAACGCTTGACTCCGAGTAATGCTATAATCCACTGCTTTGAATAAAATAGTCTTATTGTATGAAAAACCCAGATGTAATTATTATCGGTGCCGGCGCGGCAGGACTCATGTGTGCTATTGAAGCAGGAATGCGTGGTCGCCGGGTATTAATCATTGATCATGCTAATAAAATTGGTAAAAAAATTCTCATGTCAGGCGGGGGGCGCTGCAATTTCACCAATTATGATGTAGAGGCACGCCATTATCTTTCGGCAAACCCCCATTTTTGTAAATCGGCTCTAAACCGTTACACCTCCTATGATTTTATTAATTTAGTAAAACAACATCACATTCCTTTTCATGAAAAAATTCATGGACAATTGTTTTGCGACAATAAAGCGTCAGATATTGTGGCCATGCTATTGTCATGTTGCGAGCAGGCGAAGGTCAATATACGCATAAAAACGGCAGTGAGTCGTGTGGTGGCGCATGGTGCTGGATTTGATGTGTTTCTTGAGCAAGGGGAGCGTATCTCTAGTCGATCATTAGTGATTGCTACCGGGGGATTATCAATACCAACCATGGGGGCCTCTCCTTATGGTTATCAGCTGGCAGTACAATTTGGTATCCAGGTGTTGCCCACGCGTGCAGGCTTGGTGCCATTTACGTTGCAGCCGAATGACAAAGAGCGTTTGGGTTTATTATCGGGCGTATCGCTCCCTTGTCAGGTCCAATGCAATCATCAATCATTTACTTTAGACATGCTTTTTACTCATCGAGGCTTGAGTGGCCCTGCCATGTTGCAAATATCGTCCTATTGGCAACCTGGGGATGTGTTATCGATTGATTTGGATGCTAATAACGAATGGGCGCATGATTTAGTGCAGCGCAAGCGACAAGAACCCCGCGCTCGTGTGAAGCAGTGCTTTTCTCAAGCATTACCTAAACGCGTTCTGCAGACGTTTTTTACTGAAGAGGTATTGGATAGCGAATTACATCAACTTTCTGATCATAGGCTTCAAGAAATCAGTGCTTCAGTGAAGCAATGGCGTATTAAGCCCAATGGCACAGAAGGTTATCGTACCGCCGAGGTTACCTTGGGCGGGGTTGATACCAACGCACTTTCTTCGCAAACCATGGAAGTTAAATCGGTGCCTGGTCTCTATTTTATCGGCGAAGTTTTGGATGTGACCGGATGGCTTGGCGGTTACAATTTCCAGTGGGCTTGGTCTTCGGGATGGGCTGCAGGGCAAGTGGTGTAAGCGTATCGTCGCAGAACGGTTGCACAATGCGTAAACTTCCTCTAATGTAGTTACATTATTGCTATAGGAATGGCGACTATGTTATTGCGATTTTTCTTCATCATTGGTTTTGTGTTCCTGGCAACGGGCTGTCCACGATCCACGGTGGTTCAGACGCCGGCATCGAAAATGCAGGTATCACATAATGGCAATCAACAGACATTGCATGTTGCTGATTTTACTAAAGTTAATGTCAAAGGAATGCTGAATGTAAGCCTGCATACCGGCTATAAACATCCTCAAGTTATCTTACGTGGTGACCCACGTGATTTGGCGACCGTTGTTACCTCTGTTGCCAATGGCCAATTGCGCGTGGCTATTGGTTCTGGTCACCCACAGTTTGGAGCGGTACAAGTCGAAATCGATGGTCGATATTTGAATGCATTTGAATACCATGGAACCGGTGTTATTACGGGTTCTCAATTGCGTACGGGATTACTCGATGTTGTGATTGAGAATCCTGGTAGAACAACATTACAAGGGCAAATTGGGTTGAGAAAAATTGAGGTCAAAGGTGGTGGCTATACTGAAATATCAGGTATTAATAGCCCCTATCTGGCCGTTAATATTTCTGGAAAATCCACGGTCAAATTGACGGGTGTTGCGAATATCACAACGCTAAATATGGTCAAAGACGGTCGCTTAAGTTTGTATTGGGTTAAAAGCCGGGAGTTAACGATACGTGCTCGTGGCAAATCGTTTATCCAACTGGCTGGTGTTGTTGATAAGCTTGATGTTGAGTTGTGGGGGCAAGCGCACTTCGGT
>CAMBDN010000216.1 GCA_945865355.1 Legionella genomosp. 1 | reverse complement strand
GCTATATCCGCGATGTAGTTCTCAGCACCAATTTGATTGAGACTCTGATGCGAGTACGTATGAGTACCCAACATTAATCCCGCTTTTCTGAATTGCTCAAGAAAAGCCCACTGACCTTTTTCAATTGCCCCACCAATCACAAACCCTATGGCTGGAACTTTATTTTCAGAAAGTGCTTCAACAATTTTTGAAAAACGCTCTGTTGACCGTTGCTGATTCCCAGGCGTATTCATTTTAGACGCAACAAGGGGCAAATCATCAATAGTAATAGTAATCTCTTTGTCTTGCCCAAAACAGTTTCCAATGAACAACAAAGAGAACACAAAGTATAGTTTTTGCATAGATAATCCTTTATCAATCGTGTCTATAGGAATAGTGTAACAGAGGTCACACCATAAAACTTTCACCACAACCACATTGCCCGGTTTGATTCGGGTTATTAAAAACAAACTTATAGTTCAAACCTTGTTTTACATAGTCGACGTGCATGCCTTTTAGGTAAGGGTAACTACTTTTATCGATGCAAATCAAATGATCGTTAGCCAACGGTAAAACGATATCTTCATCGAAAGGAACTTCAACGTAATCAACAACATAAGATAATCCAGAGCAACCTGTTTTCTTCACCGACAATCGAATCCCTTTGCTTTTGATCTGCTTGGCAAGATACGACAAAACATGTCGAATAGCGGCTTCGCTAAGAGTAATTGCTGGGGTCTGACTACTCACATGTTGTACAACGTCACTCATTCCTTCACTCCTAAAACATAACGGCTTACAACGACAGTATACGTTAAATTTTAACGGCATGTAGCATTGGAATTTGTCGACAAATAATCGCAATCGCTTTTTTCACTTCTTCAGCGGTAGTAAAACGTCCTAATGACAAACGTATTGTGCTTTTCGCCAATTCATCACCGATACCCAACGCGCTTAATACAAAGGAAGATTTTGCGCTTGCAGATGAGCAGGCTGATGTCGTTGATACCGCAAGCTCACCCAACGCCGGAAGTAGCGCTTCGCCATCAATGCCACTGAAGCTGAAGTTCAGATTTCCAGCAATGCGCTCAGAAGCACTCCCATTAAGATGAATACCCGGTAAGTGTCGAATCCCATCCCACAATTGTTGCCGAAATCGTAAAACGCGTGATTGTTCCTCAAGACGCATTTCCTCCGCTATTGAAAATGCTTCTCCCATGCCTACAATTTGATGCGTGGGAAGAGTGCCTGAGCGCAAGCCTCCCTCATGTCCGCCACCAAAACTCTGTGGTTGCAAACGAATGCGGGGCTTGTGCCGAACATACAAAGCACCAACACCCTTAGGGCCATAATTTTTATGCGCTGAAAATGACATTACATCAACGGGTAATTTTGTTAAATCGATCGGGAGCTTTCCAGCACTTTGCGCAGCATCAACATGAAAAATAATTCCCTTTCCACGCAGTAACTCACCAATAGCGCCAATATCTTGTATAACCCCTATCTCATTGTTCACGTGCATAATAGATACCAACACGGTATCTTCACGAAGAGCCGCTGCCAATAACGATAAATTTAATAAACCATCGCTTTGCGGTTTAAGATACGTGACCTCAAATCCTTCACGTTCCAACTGCCGGAAACTATCCAATACGGCTTTATGTTCCGTACTCATCGTCACTAAATGCTTGCCCTTGCGTTGATAAAAACGAGCAGCGCCCAAGATAGCCAGATTATTGGCCTCCGTTGCGCCAGAAGTGAAAACAATATCTTCGACACTTGCCCCAATGACTCCAGCAACCTGAGAACGCGCACGATCGATAGCAAGCGCCGCGGTTCTGCCGTAAACATGGGTTACAGAGGCTGGATTACCAAAATTTACCGTGGGACCCATGTATTGAACCATACACTCAATCACACGAGGATCAACCGGAGTGGTTGCCATGTAATCGAAGTAAATCGGTAGCTTATTCATTTCCAAGTCTCCTGGGCATAACTAACAATATAACGAAGGCCCTAATCGTACTTTCTCAATTTTTTCAACGCACTTTGCATGTTCGTTAATATGCCACGTAAAATATTTACTTCTATCGCTTCAAGTTTAGTACGATTGAACATGCGGCGCAGGCGTTGCATTAATTTTTTTGGATTGGACGGTTTCAAAAAATCAATCTCAATTAATACCTCACGTAAATGGGTATAAAATTGCTCAACCGTTTCAGACGTAGCCAGATCAACGTGACTCGTTTCAACGTCAGCATCCGGTGATAATAATCTCATCCGTAGCTCATAGGCAATAATTTGCACCGCTTGCGCAAGATTGAGCGAGCTAAATTCAGGATGACTGGGAATATTAATATGATAGTTACAGTGTAATAATTCGTCATTGGTCAGGCCGGCATGCTCACGGCCAAATACAATAGCGACTTCTCCACCACCTTGCTCACCAACAAGCGCTGCTGCAGTCGATGGAACCAATCCAGGTAAGTCCATATCACGTGGCCTTGCACTGGTAGCAAGAACCAACTGACACCCTATCAGCGCATTGGTCAAGGAGTCCGTAACAACTGCCCGCTGCAGGATATCATCAGCACCTGCAGCGAGCTCATTAGCCCACCGATCGGGAAATGAGCGCGGTGAAACCAGATACAAGCGTTGCAAACCCATGGTTTTCATCGCCCTAGCGGTTGACCCTATATTTCCAGGATGGGATGTTGCCACTAATACAATTCGGATCGATTCAAAGTTCATATCAGTACAATATTTAACCTAAATAAATTGAAAGCGCTACATTGCATCATACATTCAACTAAACTTTCAAGGTGGTTCACGACCGTGCTCAGCGAATAATAACACCCTGATGATATTATTTAGTGCTCTCTCTGTACAATTAAAGTGTGTTATAATCACGGGTTTTGTAAATAAAGAGCGTACCAATGCACCCACTTCTGAATATTGCTATCAGTGCCGCGCGACAAGCCGGTGATATTATCGTTCGCCATATGGAACAACTTGATCGCATCAAAATCACTGCAAAAAGCAGTGAAGAGTATTTCAGCGAGGTGGATGTAAAAGCCGAACAGGCCATTATTAACACAATCCACAAAGCTTATCCCGAACATGGGATCATTGCTGAAGAAAGCGGTGTGCAAAATGAAGGTGCTGAATCAGTATGGATTATCGATCCACTCGATGGAACCAGTAACTACTTACATGGTTTTCCTTTTTTCTCAGTATCTATTGCTCTTCGTGTTAAAAACCGTATTGAACATGGTGTTATCTATGATCCACTGCGACATGAATGCTTTTACGCAAGTCGTGGATGTGGCGCACGATTAAACGATCGTCGGCTACGCGTTTCAAAGCAGACTCAGCTCAGTGCAGCGCTTCTTGGTACGGGTTTCCCCTTCCGTAACGTTGCCTTGGCTGAACGTTATTTACCAACCTTTTCAGCATTGGTTGGCAAATGCGCTGGTGTTAGGCGAACCGGTTCCGCGGCGCTTGATTTGGCCTATGTTGCTAGTGGACGCCTAGATGGCTTCTGGGAATTTGGCCTGCGCCCTTGGGACATTGCCGCCGGCTGCTTATTAATCCAGGAGGCTGGCGGTTTAGTCAGCGATCTACAAGGTGGTGAAACTTATCTACAACATGGCGATGTGGTGGCTGGAACTCCTAAAGTTTTTAAATCACTACTGCAAACGTTGATGCCTGTGACAAAACGTTAAAAATCAGGACGACACTTTTTGCAAAATGATGTGGTTGACTTTATCAACAGACAGCATGTAAATTTAAGTAAGATTGAATTTTTGATGATGCACAATAGGGATTAAAGGTAAATCATCCTGACAAAAGCAGTTGAAGGCATTGTATACGCTTCAACTCCTTTTTCCGTGATGAACTATTATCAAAAATCCCTGCGCCAGAATCACATACGAATGTGGTTCTTTATTTATCATAAGGAAGATGATGCCTAAAGAACATAAAGTAATGGCCACCCGCAACCCCTTGATCCTTTTTCTCGATAATTTCCGTCTACTTTTCTGGCTCACGGGCCTAGCTAAAAGCAATCAAATTAATTTTTTGTTGGTAAAATTACTATTACGGCTGAATAATATAAAAGTTCCATTCAGTCAATTCGTCGACGAAATCTCTATGGACGCGGTTAACTCAAACACAAATAGACGAAGGGATTTATTATTATTCGGATATAGAGCATTGACCATACGGGCTGTTGTTGAGCCAAGTACGATGGTCGAAGCAGGCAATGCTCCTTTAAGAAGTCAGTTTGAAATTCCTTCTGCTCTACTTGATGGTTATGGATATTTTTCTTTTCTTCATAAGACGAAAGCCCTCTGTGCCAGCGACAATGAGACAAAAATAAGGTAAAACTACTTCCATGAGGGCGGTAGGGAAATTGTCAAAATGGTATCAGGATCGAACAACAGTGTTAATGAGTTAAATTTAGTCAAGCCACAGTTAGATGGCAGAACTAATAAT
>CAMBDN010000215.1 GCA_945865355.1 Legionella genomosp. 1 | reverse complement strand
TATCGAGCCCCATACTTGCAGCCAGCCAGCCAGCCAGCCAGCCAGCCAGCCAGCCAGCCAGCCAGCCAGCCAGCCAGCCAGCCAGCCAGCTGGCCAACTGACGAACCAGCCAGCTGGCCAACTGACGAGCCAATAAGTAGACCATATAATCCTTCCCACAGCCTCTTTGACGTGAAAGGCTACCGAGCACTTGCAACGCTCACCTTAGGCTCCGATTTTGTTCAAAGCGGCCAATCTCAAACATTAACGTTATTACCCCCTTTTCAAAATCATTACACAAGCACCAACTCAACAGAAACGGTTTTGGACGGCGGTCTTTTTTTAGGCGTTGAGTGGACATTAACATCGCCGTTTTCGGGGCAATTGGGAGTTGCTGGTTATGGAGACACCGCTTTCACGCCGCAGGGCGACGTATGGCAATTTGCATCACCCGGATTTGATACTCTTAGTTATACTTATCAAGTACAGCACTCACGATTGATGTTGGCAGGGAAGGTATTAAGCACGCTTCCCCAAAATCAATGCATCCATCCTTATGTATCATTAGAGTTAGGCGCGGCCTTTAACCGCGCGAGCGCTTATCAGGAGACGTCTCTTGTTCCAGGCGTTCTTCCTATGTCACCGTTTAGCAACCACAGACAAACTTCTTTTGCGTATGGGGTTGGTTTAGGCGTTGACTATTCGCTAACTCCCGATATCCGCTTAGGCATGGGTTACCAATTTGCTAATTTAGGGAGCGCCTCCTTAGGGTTAACCTCAGCCGAGACGACCACAGAGACGTTAAGTTTGTCGAATTTATACACAAACCAACTCCGTTTTCAATTGACTTATCTAGATTAAGGAAATCTGCTCATGTCAAAATTAATAAAAAGCATGACGTTATTGATTTTATCCCTTTGCCCATTATGGGTTACAGCAGCGCGCGTATCACCGGTGACGCTAAGCTTTCAAAACGGATTCACGCGCTTTGCAACATCAGATACAGGGAGCGCTAATTATTTAGTGAGCATGGACGCATCAATGCCGACAGGGCTTTCTCTGTCACTGTCGCCCAGTGATTATTCATGGGTAACACAGGTCACAACGGGCCGATCGGCTTGCACGTCGCCCGCCGCCCCTATTTGCGCGACCCAGTTTAGTTTAAGCCCAGGCAGTAGCTGCTGTTTAATGTTGGGCTTGAGTAGCGCAGGCGTTGCTGTGGGTAGCTATTCTTTGTCACCGATTGTGAGCACCACGCCAGCGACCTATCAGTACACAGTGACATCGCCGACGCCCGTCACAGTGATTGTCGCAACGGAAGTGTTGACGTCAAGCGTGTCATCATTAGGGCTCAAGATGGGCGGTAACCCAAGGCAGGTTACCATTACCAATAGTAGCACGACCAATACCGCATTCAATGTGAATTTTTCCTATTCAGCACTACCGGCAGACACGACGATTAAATCCAATATCACGTCTACTACCACGTGCGGCAACATAGCGCCTTTAGGCACTTGTATATTAACCGTTACCCCGGGCAATACCCCCAGTGCGGTGCCATATTACCAAAATCCTACCCCGATTACACTGACGATAGTGGGGGGTAATACCAATAGATTAACACTGCCGGTTGATATATTAACCTATGGTAGCGTGTATCAATCGGGCTTTATTTACTCGATTGATGATACTAACTTAGCGGGAAGTATCGGCGGAAAAGTAGCCGCACTGACAGACCAACAAGCAACTGCGCAGAATGGAATTATATGGAGTTCAGATAGCTCGGGCTCCGTTGATTATAATATCATTTATGGCATCTCGGATAACTCAACAACAGTGTCGGCTGATCCTAGTGGTAATTTTGTCCCAGACCAGACGCCTTGCAATGGCGCAACAGATGGTTCTTGCAATAGCGGCAATATCATTACTTACTATTCACCGCCAAAGACAAACCCTGCCATAACATCCTCTTCTTATGCGGCTGGTCTTTGCAAGGCAATCATTGGCGGTTATTCTGACTGGTATTTACCCGCCATTTGTGAGATGGGCCCAGCATCAGTAAATGGCCTTGGAGATAACGCTGGTTGTGTACAAGGCACCGATAATATGGTTGAGAAACTGCCTGCGCTGTTATTAAGCTCTTGCACGGGCACCTCATGCTTGTCTGGCGACCACTGGAGTTCTACCGAGGTCTATAACGCTTCGAATATGGGCGCGTGGGACCAGATCTTCTCCCCTAGTGGTGGCAGCTTACAGGCCAGCGTCAATAAGGACTTTCTGCTTAGTGTCCGTTGTTCCCGGGCTTTAACCCCTTAGCTCTTTACCTCTTTTCTGTTGACCTTGTTGTTGACACAAATAGTGCCCGCGCAGCGGGCCATTTCACTAGTACCACCTATGGTAATTGCACACAGCATTATACGTATAGGGAATTTCTTAAGCCTGCGCGGTGTCTTCTGTCACAAAATTCAGGCGGCTCGACGGCTTTGAGGCATTCTCAGCGATGTTATTTTTCGGAGCAACAGTTCCATCATAGACACCGTCTAGCTCATACCACTCAGATATTGCCTCGTCAGATAACCAGAGGGTAATATTACCGCGTTGCCGCAAAGCCTCAGTATCTTCTGACCAGTTACTTATTTTGTATTTTTGTTTGGGAACGCTCCAGACTTTTTTATCCGGGTATTTGTTGGGCATGGTAATGCATCTTGAGTAAGATCTTAATGATGTTCATGGCAGCAGAACTCTGTGGCGAATGCCTCAATCTGCTCAATTAATGGGTTAAGAAACAATGCATTGCTTGGTAAATATTGGGTGCTAATTGCACCCAATATCGTAGCATGACGATGCCATTGAGGTTATTTTTTACTATTTAACATTGCTTCAAATTTAACTTTTTGTTCGGCGGTTAATACATTTAATATTTGTTGTTTAGCGCCGTATTTGTTTTTAACTCTTGCTTTCATCAGCTCTTTTTTCTGATCCAATAACACGTCTACTTTTGCTTCATCTAATTTACTAGCTTTCATTAGTTCTTTGATATGGTGATAAAGGTTAGACCATTCTAGATGGTATTTTGCCTCATCTTCACTAGACTTCTGCTTGATCGCTTTGATTTTTTCCGCTTGCTCTGGGCTTAGACCCAGTTTTTCAGTTAAATTTTTCATACAGCCACAAGAATGGTGCTGAGTTGCTTGTTTGTTTCCCTCGTCAGCGAATAGGGGTTGAGTAAATGCTGCGGAGAAAAGCAGTGTTGTTATCAAAATCATTTTATTATACATGTTGCTTCCTTTGGTTAATTTTACATATCACGCGCATTATCATGCAATTTCATTGATGGTAGCAAGCAATTGTGGTATAAATAGTGCGCTTTTAAATACACACACGTTTCGTCACGTACGGCTGGGTCCCATGTGGGTGCTGTATGGGAAATGTGGAGGCATAACCCTGGAGAATAGATATGAAAGTTAGTATGCGTGAATTACTTGAAGCGGGCGCTCATTTTGGGCATCGTACCCGGTTTTGGAACCCTAAAATGGCTGAGTACATTTTTGGTTCGCGGAATAAAATCCACATTATTAATCTAGAAAAAACAATGCCAATGATGAATGACGCATTAAACTACGTCGGCAAGTTGGCTTCAAATAAAGCAAAAATCCTCTTCGTTGGCACTAAGAGAGCCGCTCAGGATAGCATTCGTGAGCATGCTAGAAGTTGTGGGATGCCTTACGTCGATCACCGCTGGTTAGGTGGGATGTTAACGAATTATAAAACGGTTCGTCAGTCAATTTTCCGTCTAAAAGAATTAAAAAAATTACGTGATGACGGTGCATTTAATGGGATGATTAAAAAAGAAGCGTTGATGTTAACTCGTGAGCTAGAAAAATTGGAAAGAAGCCTTGGTGGTATTGAGGACATGGGTGGATTGCCTGACGCTCTTTTTGTTGTTGATGTTGGTTTTGAACACATTGCTGTTGAAGAAGCACGACGTTTAAAAATTCCAGTGATTGGTGTTGTTGATACCAATAACAATCCTGATAATATTGATTATATTATTCCAGGTAATGACGACTCCATGCGAGCTGTGGACATTTATGTTCGTTGTGTTGCAGAAGCAATACTTGATGCACAACAAGGTAACACGGTCGGTGGTGTACCCTCTGAAAGTGAGTTTGTAGAAATCGCAGTTACCGATAAAGGCGCTGACAAAACTGAAAAATAGTTTTGAGTGAATTGACGACGAGAGCTCCATATATAGAGCAATCGAACAGTCTAGTGCATGTTTCATGAGTAGGGGGGGGATTCTTTGCAGGCCCCCCTCTTTTTTGTTAGCAGGTATCCTAAGAATACATTTAGATTATTTAGATAGAGGAATAGAAATGACGATTAGTGCCGCAATGGTGATGAAGTTACGTGAGCGTACCGGTGCAGGTATGATGGAATGCAAAAAGTTTTTAATTGCTTCGAATGGTGACATTGAACAAGCAATTACTGAGATGC
>CAMBDN010000214.1 GCA_945865355.1 Legionella genomosp. 1 | reverse complement strand
CTCGAACCGCCGACCTAATGATTAACAGTCATCCGCTCTACCGACTGAGCTACCGGGGAATGTGGCGGAATCTTAAATGGATTCCGCCGGTTGGTCAAGAGAATAGCAAATAAATTATGTTATTTTTCTGCAAAACGTTGCAATCTTTCCATGGCGCTACGTAATGTGTCCATGCTGGTTGCAAACGAGATGCGTATGCAGCCTTCATTACCAAAGGCAGATCCGGGGACTAAAGCTACGCCCACGTCTTGCAATAATCTATCGGCAAATTCAATATCATTGGCAAAACCGCGGCGCTCAATGATCTTTTGTACACTTGGGAAAATATAAAATGTACCATCTGCCGGGATGACATCAACACCTGCGATGTCGTTGAGGCGCTGGACCACGTAATCATGGCGCTCTCGGAACGCCTTTACCATGACGTGTACCGTTTCTTCACCACCATTTAACGCAGCAACGGCGGCTTTCTGTGCGATTGCGCAAGGGTTAGATGTAGACTGAGATTGTACCGTTTTCATCGCGCCAATTAATGGTGCTGGTCCGCCTGCATAACCAATACGCCATCCTGTCATTGCATATGCCTTTGATACCCCGTTGAGCACAATAGTACGTGAATATAATTCAGGACAAGCATCCAAAATATTGGCAAAGGGTTGAGACCAGATGATGTGTTCGTACATGTCGTCTGTAGCAATGAGTACATGAGGGTGTTGTTTTAGTACTTCACCTAACGCTTGTAATTCTGCAAACGTATAAGCAATGCCCGATGGGTTTGATGGACTGTTGATAAAAAACAATTTGGTTTTAGGCGTGATCGCATCAGCTAATTGTTTGGCGGTGATTTTGTAGCGACTAGCTGGCGTGGTGGGCACGATAACAGGAGTCCCACCTGCTAATAGTACGATGTCGGGATATGAAACCCAATAAGGCGCAGGAATTAACACCTCATCCCCTTCATTTATAAATGCTTGGCACAAGTTGTAACAGCTTTGTTTGCCACCGACCGATACCAAAATTTGGTTCAACTGATAATCCAAGCCATTATCGCGCTTAAATTTATTGCGGATAGCTTCTTTTAATTCCACAATACCATCCACTGGGGTGTATTTGGTGAACCCGGCCTCAATCGCTGCGATAGCTGCTTTTTTAATATGTTGAGGGGTATCAAAATCGGGCTCACCGGTCCCTAAACCGATAACATCAAGACCTTTGGCACGCATTTGTTCAGCCTTGGCAGCGACTGCCAGGGTGGGCGATGGTTTGACAGCGTGCATACGTTTTGCTAACACAATATCCATCAATTGGCTCCTATGATATAATTTAACTGCATTATGAAAAAAACATTCGAAATTAATTCCACCTATCAACCAGCTGGTGACCAGCCTAAGGCGATCACGTCACTGATCGATGGTGTAAAATCCGGGTTAGCTCGGCAAATCCTTCTAGGTGTTACTGGCTCGGGTAAAACATTTACTATCGCGCATGTCATTCAGGAGCTACAACGACCTACATTGATTATGGCGCCGAATAAGACCCTGGCTGCACAATTGTACGGGGAGTTTAAAGCGTATTTCCCTGACAATGCAGTAGAATATTTTGTTTCCTATTATGATTACTACCAGCCTGAAGCCTACGTTCCTGCATCAGATACGTTCATTGAGAAAGACGCGTCAATCAATGAACACATCGAGCAAATGCGGCTGTCTGCCACAAAAGCGTTGATTGAGCGCAAAGATGCAATCATCGTGGCAACGGTTTCTGCCATTTATGGCCTGGGTTCCCCGGATTCGTACCTGCATATGGTATTACATCTGTCGCGTGGAGAACACAGTGATCAGCGTAAAATCTTAAGACGTTTGGCAGAAATGCAATATATTCGTAGTTCACAGTCGTTAGCCCGAGGACAATTTCGAGTTCATGGAGATGTTATCGATATTTTTCCGGCAGATGAAGAAAAGGATGCTGTTCGTATCGAGCTATTTGACGATGAAGTAGCAAATATTGCGCGCTTTGATCCCTTGACGGGAGTGATTTTGCAGCGCTTGCCGCGGGTTACTATTTTTCCAAAGACGCACTACGTTACGCCGCGTGAGCGCATTTTGCAAACCATTGAATCGGTAAAAGTGGAGTTGCAGCAGCGATTAGCAGCGTTCAATGCAGCAAATAAACTACTAGAGGCTCAACGATTAGAGCAGCGCACCAATTTTGATATTGAAATGATGTTGGAGCTTGGCTATTGCTCGGGTATTGAAAACTACTCCCGCTATTTATCGGGGCGAAATGAGGGCGAATCGCCACCAACGCTATTTGATTATTTACCCGCCGAAGCATTGTTAATTATTGATGAGTCACATGTTACCGTACCGCAAATCGGTGGTATGTATCGCGGCGATCGCTCACGGAAAGAAACCTTAGTGAACTATGGTTTTAGGCTTCCTTCGGCATTGGATAATCGACCGATGCGGTTTGAAGAGTTTATTGCTCACTCACCGCAAACCATTTATGTTTCGGCAACACCAGGACCTTATGAGCAAGAGCAGGCGGACAATATTGCAGAGCAAGTGGTGCGCCCTACAGGTCTTATTGATCCTCAAGTGGAGATTCGGCCAGTGACGACTCAAGTTGATGACTTGTTGTCGGAAATTCGACTTGTTACCGCGGCGAATGAACGTACCTTAGTGACCACGTTGACCAAACGTATGGCGGAAGATTTGACGGATTACTTGCGCGAGCACGGCGTTAAAGTGCGCTATCTTCATGCTGATATTGATACCGTTGAGCGTGTAGAAATCATTCGTGATCTGCGTCTTGGTGAGTTTGATGTGCTGGTGGGCATCAATCTATTGCGCGAAGGTCTTGATATGCCAGAGGTGTCGTTGGTTGCCATTCTTGATGCAGACAAAGAGGGTTTTCTACGCTCAGATCGTTCATTGATCCAAACAATAGGGCGTGCAGCACGCCACGTGAAAGGCCGTGCCATTCTTTATGCCGATCGGATAACTGGATCGATGCAACGAGCACTGGATGAAACAGATCGTCGGCGTGATAAACAAATAGCCTATAATTTGCAACATGGGATAACGCCCATTGGGATTATCAAATCGGTTGCTGATATTATGGAAGGCGCTTATGTTGGGACACGTAAAAGCAACGTTGCTGAGAAAAAAGCAAGTTATACGTTGTTACCGCCTGATGAGTTGGTCAAGCGAGTTAATGCTTTGGAAAAGCAAATGTATAAGCACGCTAAAGACATGGAATTTGAGCAAGCGGCTAAAGTCCGTGACGAAATGCTGCAGTTACGGGAGCACCTAAAGTTCTTATAGCTAGGTACGCATGTTGGTTTTTTCGGAGGGTTGTATTTCCTCACTGGGTTTTAGCGCACTTAATTTTTTTCTCATTTCCGTGCTTTTTTCATCTTCTGTATTCAGCTGTGCTGGTGATTGAGCCTCGGCATTATCATTTGTATCTGTAGCTAATCCCCCTGCTGCTTGTGTTACAGCGGGTACTTCGATACATGCCTCCATTTGTTCATGTTTTTCAATTATTTCAGTTGCCGGGGTTGGTAATTGGGCGGTGGCCTCATGACTAGCAGCAGCACTAGCTTGGGGTGCAGCCGGGTCTTCGATTTGGTCGAGTCGTTCCATTGCTGCAGCCATGACGGCGTCAAAACGACCATAAGCCGCCGCTAATTGATCCACCAACAATTTGTCTTTTAAAAAACTAGCATCAGTAATATCGGGACGAACTGTGTTTATAAATAACAATGCCTTGATCATCTGATGAACAGGTGGAGGCTCTTTTTCAGCGTGCCATTTGTCCATATAAGTATCTTGAAGTTCACTCCATGCATGATGACTGATTTTGCTATTACGCCTTGTTTTTGAAAAAGAAAGGTCGAGTTGCAAGGCCATCCCTATATCCACACATACTATCTGGCCCGTTGTGGTTTTCATCATATTTTTTTCAGACAGGGCATCAACAACGATTCTTCCGGTTGTATTATAGATATCAATGAGTTTATCGCATATCTCATCCTGGGTAGCTTGTTCGCCCACAATGTAAGGCCTTACCCATCCTCTGCCTAACTCGGCATCCTCATAAATTTCGGTTGGACCGCACTGGGGGTTAAACGCATTCCACAAACGCATGGAACGCTCAGGGGTATCGTAAGGAAGATTAGCATCTTTTTGGATCCTTAATACTTGGGAACTATCTTCACTTTGATACACGACGTTATAACTTCCGTCACCTATTTTTGTCCACTGAGCCATGAAAAATCTCCTTGATACAAAATATGCACAAGATGTTACTGTAAACTTTATTTTATGCCCTATTCTTCATCAAGGATAAGCTTACCGGAGGATGAGAACATTTTTTGAAATAATGGAATTATCTCGTCCTGCTTGTCACCCAAATATGCAATATATTGATCGGGGCGAATAACAACATAACCCCCATGTTTCATGCCAAACGCCTTCATTAT
>CAMBDN010000213.1 GCA_945865355.1 Legionella genomosp. 1 | reverse complement strand
ATGAAATGGATCCTATCCTATGATAACCATATTCATCAAATGCTATTTTTCTACCCCCTGACATAATGGGTAGGTTATTAAGTTTGAGATCCCTAACCAACTCCTTGTTCAAGATGAACAGTTAAATATCACTTTTATTTTTGCACGCGATGATGATATTCCAGGCCTTATTGAAAATCGTGTTTGCGATTTAGGAATCATTGGCCAAAATTTGCTGGGTGAATATAGCTCGAGTAATCCTGTGAAATATTCGCCGCTAACGACCATTATGCCACTTGGCTTTTCAAAATGTCGCTTAAGCCTTGCTGCTCCCAAAGGGGTTGGCTACCCAAATCCAAGTTGCTTAGCAGGGAAGTTGATTGCTACGTCGTATCCTAATTTGCTTGCTCAATATCTTGATAGTCATCAAATCAAAGCAAAAATTATTACCATGCACGGCTCTGTTGAGTTGGCACCGCGCATTGGTCTTGCTGACTTAATTTGTGATTTAGTTTCTAGTGGCGCGACGCTCAAAGAAAATGGTTTGGATGAATTGGATACGGTCATGCATTCAGAGGCGATATTGGTTGCCAATCAAGATGCGTTGCTCGAAAAAAAAGAGATCATAGACCGACTGACCCTTCGTATAAAAGGGGTATTGCGGGCAAAAAATACAAAGTACGTGATGTTGCATATTGACCGAGAAAAACTCAATCAACTCTCCGATATTTTACCAGGGAATGAGTCGCCTACCGTCCTAGCATTGCAGGGCGGTACCAATAAAGTTGCAGTGCATGTGGTCAGTCATGAAGACATTTTTTGGGATACGTTAGAAAAGTTAAACGCAATTGGGGCGAGTTCAATTTTAGTTTTACCCATCGAAAAAATGTTGTGAGAAGAGGTCAGTTATGAAGATTATTTCTTGGTTAAATTGCAGTCCTCTCGAGCAAGAAAATCTCTTGGCTCGACAAAATATGATGATGTTAGACGATGTGACAACAACGGTGAGAAACATTATTCATGATGTGAGAAATAGCGGTGATAACGCACTTAAACGTTATACCAAACGGTTTGATAACGTTGAGTTAAATCATTTGGATATTTCAGAAAAAGAATGGGATGCCATTGATAGCGTAGATCAGACTTATCAACAGGCAATTTCAGTGGCTTATGACAATATTTATCGTGTTCACACGTTAGATAGGCCGCAAGCGTTTGGAATAAATCGCAACGGTATTCAGATTGACAAAATGTATAGAGCCATTGACGGTGTCGGGTTATATATTCCGGGAGGAACAGCCCCGTTGGTTTCTACCGTGCTGATGTTGGCTATCCCAGCACAAATTGCGGGTTGTAAAAATGTGGTGATGATCAGTCCACCACAACAAAATGGCTTAATCAACCCGGCTATTCTTTATGCAGCTCGTTTGTGTGGTATTCGTTCAATCTATCGTGTGGGTGGAGCCCAAGGAATTGCGGCCCTGGCTTATGGCACAGAATCGATTCCAAAGGTCAATAAAATATTTGGGCCAGGAAATGCTTATGTGATGGAGGCTAAACGTCAAGTTGCTCAAGATGTTAATGGCGCGGCACTGGATATGCCTGCGGGGCCATCTGAAGTCATGGTTATCGCAGATGCGCAGGCGTCTCCATCTTTCGTTGCCGCTGATTTATTAGCGCAAGCAGAGCATGATAGTGATGCAAAATGTATTTTAGTAACGCCAGATGAAGGGTTTGCCCGATTGGTTTTCGAAGAAATAGAGCGTCAAAAAAATACTTTGAAACGGCAAAAGCAAATCATCCCAGCCATTGATGCCGCTCTCATTTTGGTTGCATCTGATCTCTACCGTTGTTTTGATATTGCGAATCGTTATGCTCCTGAACACTTAATCGTTCAACTCGACAATCCACGGCAATATTTACCATTGATCCTGGCGGCTGGATCAGTGTTTCTGGGTCCATGGTCAGCTGAAGCTTTTGGCGATTATGCCAGTGGGAGCAATCATGTTTTGCCAACAGCTGGATATGCAACAACATACAGCGGTCTTGGCGTGGGTCATTTCATGACAGCGATCACTGTTCAGGAGGTTACACCCTCTGGATTCCTGGCCTTGGCGTCTCAAGTGGAATCCTTGGCAGAAATGGAAACGTTGGATGGTCACCAACGTTCGGTGAGCATTCGCCGCGAGCAACTGCAGGGGGGCCTATCATGAGCTGGTTAATGTCGCTTGCAAGAGAAGAGATCATTGCGCTTAAGCCTTATCGTTCGGCGCGAGGGGAGTCCCTGGGGCGTGATTTAGTCCAGCTAGATGCCAATGAGAGCTATACTGCACCTTATAGCTCCCAATTTACTGAGATGAACCTTAATCGTTATCCTGAACCGCAACCGCAGTTGCTCAAAAATAAATTGGCGAATCTCTATCAGGTTGAGCCCGAGCAATTGCTAATGACCCGGGGTATGGATGAGGGGATCGATTTATTAATTCGCGTATTCTGTAAGCCCTATCAAGATCAAATATGCATTATGCCGCCGACTTTTGGATATTATGAGGTGTCTGCACGAATCAATGGTACAGGGGTAACTGTTTGTCCTTTGTTAATGTCAGAAGGTTTTGAACCGGATTGGAACGCATTAAGCACCATAAGTGGTGTAAACATTATTTTTTTGTGTAATCCCAATAATCCAACGGGACAGTTATTTTCGTTAGAGGCTATCGAATCCTTATGTATGGCGCAAGCCCAAAAGGCTATCATTGCAGTTGATGAAGCTTATATTGAATTTTCTTCGCAGCGTTCAGCGACGTCGCTATTAGAGCGTTGTGAGAATTTAGTTGTTTTACGAACGTTGTCTAAAGCGTATGCCTTAGCTGGGGCTCGTATTGGTACGGTCATTGCTTCACCAGCTATTATCGGATTACTACGAAAAATTATTCCACCTTATCCGATGCCTTCGCCAAGTGTTTTTGCGGCATTGGATGCATTAAGCCCGGTTAATTTGGCATACAGTAACAAACGTAACAATGATCTTATCAAATCCCGCGATGAATTAATGAGCAAATTGAGAGAGTTACCGACGCTGATAGCCATCTATCCTAGTGCGGCAAATTTTATTCTAATCCAGATCAGTAATGCTGCTGAATGTTATCTTTCTTTAAAAAAGCAAGGGATTTTAGTACGCGATCGTTCAATGGATTTACCTAATAGTTTGCGTATTACGGTGGGGTCCCCTGAGGAAAATGAACTTTTATTGGCAGCTTTGGGGTTGATTCCAAGCTACAAAACGTCCTATCGGCGAGCTTGTTATCGACGATGTACCGCAGAGACGGATGTAATGGTTGAGTTATGTCTAGATGACTTGGGTCAATCTGAAATTAAAACAGGCATTGGTTATTTTGATCACATGCTAGAGCAGATAGCGCGTCATAGCGGTATGAGTTTATTTATTCAGGTAGAAGGTGATTTGCAGGTCGATCAACATCACACGATTGAGGATGTTGCATTGAGCTTGGGGAGTGCGTTAAAGCAAGCTTTGGAAAATAAAAAAGGAATTCAACGTTATGGGTTTGTCTTACCGATGGACGAATCAATGGCAACGGTGAGTCTTGATCTGAGTGGTCGTGGTTTTAGTCAATTCGATGGGACGTTTCTAACGCCTATGTTGGGTGATTTTCCTACAGAAATGGTTGCTCATTTTTTTCAGAGTTTAGCTAGTACAATGCCTGCAGCAATACACATCACTGTCCGCGGTGAAAACACTCACCACATGGTAGAAAGTTGTTTTAAATGTTTTGGGCGTGCTTTGAAACAAGCTGTGACCTGTTATGGTCAACAGTTACCATCGTCCAAGGGGGTATTATGAAAAAATCTATCGCGATTATCTCTACTTGTGGTGCAAATTTTGCGTCGTTGCAAGCCGCTTGTCTGCGGCTAGGCTACGACAGCATCGTTACGGATGATATTGGCCTGCTCCAGCAGGCCAGTCATATTATTTTACCTGGTGTTGGTGCGGCAGGGTATGCCATGAATGCTTTGAGAGAGCGTGGTTTAGATCACGTGTTGCCACGACTAACACAACCTGTATTGGGGATTTGTTTAGGGATGCAACTGCTATGTGACTTTTCTGAAGAAGATAATACGTCGTGTCTTAATATTATTCCCTTAAACGTGAACGTACTTACTGGGGAGCGTATTTATCCACACATGGGTTGGAATCAAATCATACCTAGCTATTCAGACGATCAACTGCTGCAAGACATCGCGCCAAATGATGATCTGTATTTTGTGCACAACTATGCACCAGAGGTGCAGGCTCCTTTTACCCAAGCAGTTTGCAGCTATGGTGAACCGTTTTCAGCCTATATTAAGCATAATAATTTTCATGGAGTGCAATTTCATCCGGAAAAATCGGGGGTTGTAGGTGAGCGGATTTTGAGGAATTTTTTTGAGCTTTCGTCCCTCTCTCCCTAGCCCTTAAGTTACATGAATATAGTGTAAACAAAAGTATATTTGTTTGCATTTAAGATACGGACTGG
>CAMBDN010000212.1 GCA_945865355.1 Legionella genomosp. 1 | reverse complement strand
TTTCTCGACTTCTTCGCGGGTTAGGCCCGTGTCTTCCACTACAATACGTATTTCAACACCGCGCTTCAACATACTTTTAGCAATTCCGTGAGTAGCATCCAATTTTCCACGACCATAATGCGATTCATGCATGCTTGCTTCATAATGAGTATTTTCTTCATAACGCTCATAGGATTTTCGTTCTTTATCCGTTAACGACAAAATATCTAATTTTTTAGCCGCACTTTTAATCCCTTGGGCAGTAAATGTTGGCTGAATGGTTTCTGTTTTTAAAAAATACACCCACTCATCAAACTTATCCTTAATCCGCTCATTAAACTGGTTGACTTTAATCAAATAATATTCGGGGAATATGTCAGATGGTGTTTTTTCTGGGCCATAGGCTTTTTGCTCATTTTCGCCCAACTGCAAGACATCATGCTGATGTGTGCCGCGAAACTCCGTAGTCCCATGATAGACATAATCTTCCCCGCGGCCTAAATTAAAAAATACAATACTCACTGAAATAATTTTACGAACATCTCGATAAGGCTGACCCGCTTGTATGTATTCTGTTACCGCTTTAGATGTACCATATAAAATACGGCTTAAATAGTCCCATTCCATCGAGGCCTGCACTTCAATAATAACATGCCCTTGTGCTTCCGTCAGAACAAGCAAATCAACTCGATTAGATCGATCGTCTTTGTCATTTTTATTGCTTTCAGATTCAAGCAATGTCTCTATTGTTACTTTGGTTTGCAATAACTCAGATAAAAAACCTTCCAGAATATCAAAGTTAGCTTTGCTTCTTAATAAATTTTTTATTGCCCAATCGAAGTGCACTAGTTTTTTCATAATGAATAATCTCTGTAAATATTTATTAAAAAACCTTTTGATCGCATGAATAAATAAATTCACGCAGATTCTGTTGTGTCATTTTATCTGATGGCAAATAAAGCAAGGCTTTTTCCCAAGCGGATTTGGTCTTTGGAAGATCGCCTAGTTCATGAAACGCGGTACCTAGGTTATTATACGCCTCGTTTAAATGATAATGATCGCTATCTGGGTAATTATCAATGGCTAGTTGATAAGCTGCAATGGCACCATGAAGATCGCCGCTTTCCTTTAAATCAATCCCCCTAATATAGTGAGCACGTGGGTGACGTGGATTGATCATTAAACATTTTTCAATCAATGATTGACTCATTCTCTCATCAAAGAAACTATAAACAATCGCTTCGCGGCAGATAACCTCAGCTGTTTCTCCTACGAGTTGCTTGGCTTTTTCAATACACTGTAGCGCGCCTACCTTATCTCCGTTTTCAGCGGCTACCATGGCAAATGTTATTTCCGTGACTATTTTTTTGCAACAAAATTTATATTTTTTTCCAGACGCACAAGTACATTGAGCATAGCTATCTGGAATAAATTGTTTGAGTGCCTCGATATCGTCGTCCTCTGCACAGGAATCCGTATGGCCTACTGTCGAGGGTGAAAGAAAATGCTCGCCGAACGATTTTTTCATAGGCGATATCAAACCATCAAGATCAGGTGCTGGCATCGTTTCTAATGTCATTGAATAATTTGCTGCTGATACTCGAAAAATTGGTTCCGCTGGATCACCAGAAGTCAATACAACACGAGATGGTAATCGCCCCAGTTCGGCACATTTTTTAAATAATAGATCGGCTTGTTGTTGAGACATGTCCTTTTCAACGATGTCATGATATAAAACAAACTCACTGGGCAAATGCATGACGATGTAAACATCGAGGTATTCATCCGCCACACGCATATCAAGGCGAAAAATAAGCCATGCTTCGTTGTTGTCAAAATCACTTGTCGTTAACGCTCTCATGTTTATTTGGCCTTGTTTATCTGTTAATTAGTTATTTTCCATGACGTAATTTTATAGAAAGATTTTTAAATGATTCCTCAATAACCGATGAGTCAAATTCATGTAATCCATATTTACAGGCTAACTCGCCAAGTTCAATACGTTGTTTGTTTTGTAGTTTATGAAGCTTTTCTTTTGATTCTTTAATGAGGTCGATTAGTTCTTTTTCTTTTTGTGAAATTGTTTTCTTAGCACGCGCCATTATCGATCCTTATTTAAGACTCAAGTGTTTTTTTAAATATTTTTTAAAAAAGTATATTCTTTCGTCAGTATATCATAAATATCTATATGGATATAACCGAATTTCACCAAAACAATTAACTTATTCAACAGGGTTATTAACTACGTCATACTCAATCAATAAGTTACCATTTGTATCGACAGACACACCGTCGGTTATTAAAAACAAATAAGAGTAATGAACATTCCATGTATCTCCATTATTTAATTTGACCACAGCTTTTTTAGGATTTAACTTCTTAATTATACCAAATACATCATCGAGATCATTTGAAGGAAAGCCAACTCGATCGCCTATTTTTAATGAATATCGATCCAGTTTTCCAATATCCCTACGCTTTGTAATTAATAAATCCTTTCCTTCTAAATGAATAGAACTCAAATAAATATTCCAGTTTCTGTGATCATCAATATTTCTCACGCTAATCATGGTTTTTCTAATATCTGTAATGATCGCATCCACCAATTTCTGTGTCTCTGTTGAAAAATAAGAAATGGTCATGCCTAGCTTAAGTTGACGCTTAACGGCCAAATTTCTATCTGGATCTTCTAGTAAATGATAAATAGCATTGTTTAATTGTTTAAGATTGAACAAAGATAGTTTTTCAATTTCTTGATATAGCTTATTCATATCAACGGGGTTGTGATTCATTGGTATTCCACTTAGAAAAATAGACCGCCATAATAATTAATTATATGGAAAATCACAAACACGCAATTAACCGCGCTCATTAACAAATGTAATCAAGCCACAGTACCAATAAATATAAAACAAAATAATAAAGAAATAAAAAGTATGAGTATAAGGCCACCCCACACACCACGCAGTATGAATTGCTTAATAACAAAACAGCAACTCATTGATATATATAGAATTTATTACAAATAACCTTGTTTTTGTTTTTCTAATTTTAAATTTATCTATTTTTAAGAGAGCGCCTTTTGTCTACAATAGTAAACAACGTCCAATGCAAAACACCTTGATATCATTGGTTAATAACGTTTATTGTAAACAAAAATTAAATTTGTTTACAATGGAAAACATATTGTATACATTGGTCTACTGGGTAAACAATAGTAAACATAGTTATCGTTAATTAAATCATCATATAGGATAAATAATGACAGTAGTCTCAACCCGATTATCACCTAAAGAATTGGACTACCTAGCGGGTATTGCCTCTGAAAACAAAATGCGAAAAGGAGGATCTGATGAATTATCATTAGGGAAAGCTTTGAATGAATTGGTTCGCTGGTGTCATTTAAATCGTATCGATATTAATTCTGATCACAATGCCGTAAACGATGATATTAAAAAAATGATAGAACAAATCCATGTGGCAATTCCTCATCTAATGTATCTTACTCGATTACAAACCGTTTTATTAAGTGATGGCATTCCAGAAGAAAAAATTGCGCGTAGCCAAGCGCAAACGTTAGATTACATCAACAAAACATGTGGTGATTTACAAAATGTAAATTACGATTTGGTTCGATTTTCGATGAATGATATTGGCCTAAAAACACTGCCCGTTAACAAGGATAAGACGCTATGGAAATTACCCTAGACATTGGAAAAAATACAGCAAGTGAGATTAATACAATCGCCAAAAATGATGGTGTTGAATTTGACATTGCAGCACTTAAACTTTTGGATTTAGGCATCAGAGTTCATCTTGCAAGTCTTGAAAAAAATGGTGGGCAAGACGCAGATCCTTTATTGGTTGAATTATTAAATCATGCCATTAAAAATAGTTATCTGCAAAAAGAAATTCCAGGGCATGTCTTTGATAAAGAGCGTTCACTATTGAAAGCTTATGATGCTCTCTCTGCTTGTCAAGTTTCTGAAAATATGGCACGTTCTTTTCTTCATGGAAAAGAATTGTTTTAAGAAATACGTTTTATTTTTTGTTTGGTTACAACTCCCTTTCCAGGATTTTTTGATCTTTAATTTTTGGAGCAATGAACCGCTCATTCATTGTTTCACTACAAAATGTTTTATGTTCTTTATGGATTATGTTTAATTTTTTTAAATGATTTTCCCCATTATTTTCCATCATCTTTAAACTTACAATTTGACCGTTTTCAATGGATGTGATTTTTTTAATTAAGGACTCATTTTCACTATATTTTTTTAAATATTCGTTGTTTCCTTGGACAAGTTCCTTTGTCTTTTTAATTTCTTTCTCAAGAAATGTATAGGCATCTTTCGGGTTTTCCATATGATTTTTTACTGAAGATGCGTGTGTGTAGCGAATTATAAAATCGCAAATTAAAATTATACGAATACCAATGAATTTTAAGATTTTATAGTATAATAGACGGTATGATGAAATTATTAGCATTAACATCAAGTTATATTATCTTATTGCTGAAGCTGCTGTCTCCTGGTG
>CAMBDN010000211.1 GCA_945865355.1 Legionella genomosp. 1 | reverse complement strand
ACCGTCCAACAAAGACCCTAATTTGCCAGATATCCTGACTGACTGCGCACTATAATTCTCTAATAATAGAAGCCACTTCTGTAGTATTAATCGAAGGAATACAGAAGGCTTTTCCATCTTTAAAAAATGAAAAATGTCCCCTGATACCTTTTGCTTCTAAACGCTGTATTTTGTCATCAATATTTTCTTGAAGCTCAAGCGAATGGTAGCAATCCACCAATAAATTTGGGCGCTGATAATTCTTAAAGCTTAACCCCAATTTTTCATTTAAAACTAGACTAGTGCTAGTAGCATCAACTTCTTTATAAAATGACACCCGATCCACAATAGCTGCGTTTACAGATGTGTCAATTAAATAATATTTATGCATTCTATTTAAATTATTATTAATCATATCAACCAAGGCTAACATACCCTTCTCTGATCCTATAATAGGTGTTGGTTTAATCTCAGGTATATTCATCGGATAGTCATCTTTAAGAACAGGTACTTTCTCTTGGCAAAATTGCAAATACGCTTCTTGGCCATAAGTAACCAATCCAAAAAGTTCGCCAATTGATAGGCAATCAAATCGATTGGGATTAATTATTAATGATAATGGTAGATTTTCTTCATGCAGTAATCGATTTAGTAATATATACATAGTTCGTGTATTGCCATCTTCAAATGGATGCAATTGCGCTAATAATTGTATATGTTCAATAATTATAAATATTTTTTCATTATCACTTATAGCTTCTCGAATGGCTTTATTGTAATTGTTACAGATTTTGTCTACATGTTCAGCAACCACTTGATCAATGGTATCTTTGGTATAACCTAAGAATGGAGCGAGATCCGTGGGTGTAGAGTTAACAAAACACTTAAACTCCGAATTAGATAAATATTTTTTAAGTAGTACCTTATGAGCTTCTGTGTATTCCTCCATATGCACAACCCTTCTATTTTTAACAATTTGTACCCATGGTCTACGTATTTTTTTACTTTCGGAAGGATTTACGGGTAACAAAAAAACCTCATCGCCGCTAGGAGATTTAAAATGTATAAAATGAATCGGATTTTTTTCATTAATTAACCAAGTTTTTACAAACTGAAAAAAGCCATCATATGTTACATTAAAATTGAGGGCGGGACGCTCGCCTGCCCCTGTTGGAAAAGGATGCCCTAAGAGAAAATTATTTGGAGCCTTTTTATATTTTCCTGGAAGTTTCTGAGGAAGGTGACTCATTGATAAATGGTGAACATTTTGAATGAATTCTCCGCTAATAGTCCTTTTTATATCAGTATCAAAAGCAAATTTATAAGCCTCCAATAACGCGTTGCTATAGCCTGACTCCCTTTTTTCATAACTTTCATAGTTGTCATATTCTAAACGTTCAATGTCAACAAAGAATAAATATCCAAAATTTTTAACAAAAGCATTGTTAATTATAAACCGACCATCCAAATGATTAATTTTCATTGTTTAATATTTCCAAGTTGGAAAATCAATACTTTAACATAATGAATTAATTATGTACACATAAAGACACATATAAAGACACGTCAACTCATGACTTTCTCTTACTTCGCTAATTATTTTCTAAATCTTGCAAGCGGTAAATGGTTGCTTTATGGACATTAAAAGTTTTCGCAACTTCACTAACTGATTTTTCTTCTTGTAGCAATCGCTTGGCTAGTAACTTTTGTTCCTCGTTCATTTTCTCAGGTCGACCAAAACGGACGCCACGTTGCTGAGCAGCTACACGACCAGCTCCCGTTCGCTCACGAATTAAATCGCGTTCAAATTCAGCAATACCTGCAAATACGGTCATTACCATCTTACCACCAGGTGTGGTTGTGTCTGCCCACGGTTCAGAAAGAGACAGAAATGAGGCTTTAGTTACCTGGATTAACTCAACAAGCTCAAGCAGCTGATGTGTTGAGCGTGCTAATCTATCCAACTTCCAAACGACAACTACATCCTCAGGGCGCAACTGATCGAGCAACCGTTGTAATTCAGGACGTTCTCTTTTTGCCCCAGAAATTTTTTCTTGGAAAATACGACCACAGCCAGCTTCTTTTAAAGCGGCTAACTGTAATTCCAAATTTTGGTCGGTGGTTGAAACTCGCGCATAGCCAATTTTCATATTTATATCCTTTAAATTCGTTGCAAATTATATCGCAAAAGAATAGACTTTTGCACCTGATATTTGCAACGAATTTGAGTCAATGAATCTGCGGCGTCAATTTTTTCCGCAAAACTTAGAAGTTTTGCAACGCGACCATCTCTATTTGGATAAACATGCCTGTTAGTTTTCTCTCCTCAGTACAATGTGACAATTACGCCAAATATCCTACTGACCTACCAGCAGATCTCGTAGATAGCCTTTTTTTCCTCGATGATCATGATCTTGAATGGATCGCAAGTAAACGTGGAGACTTCAGCCGGTTAGGCTATGCATTACAAATTACAACAGTTCGATTTATTGGAGCTTTTATTCCCGACCTGAGTAAGATTCCCCATGTGGTGATTGAACGAGTTGCTGCTCAAATCAATATTAATGATCCTGAAAGTTGCGTATCAATGTACATGGAAAGTGAGCAGCGTTGGCGCCATACTGCTGAAATTCGATCGCGTTATGGCTATATTGAGTTTGTCGAAAAAGGTAGCCGTTTTCGTCTTGGCCGCATATTATGTGCATTATGCTGGACTGGTACTGATAGACCAGGTGTGCTTTTTGACCATGCAGTCGGTTGGTTATCTACCAATAAAATATTGTTACCTGGTATTACTGTCCTTGAGCGTTTCGTCGCAGAAATTCGCTCAAGGATGGAGTCCCGCTTATGGCGAATGTTGATTAAAAATTTAAGTGTATCACAACAGAAAAAACTGAATGACCTCTTGGTGGTAGAGGATGACGAACGTCTGTCATTGCTTGATAAACTGCGTAAAGGTCCAGTTACCGTTAGTAGCACAGCTCTTGTACAGACATTAAAGCGAGTTGAGTCCGCCCGCAACATTAAGGTTAAATTACCACTGTACCGCATACCAGCCTGTAAAATAGCGATACTTGCACGTTTTGCTAATACGGCAAAAATCACAGCTATTAACCGCTTACCGTTTGAGCGTAAAATGGCGACGCTCGTTGCGTTTGCAAATCATTTTGAATCGGATTCCCAAGATGATTCGCTAGACGTACTAAGTATGGTACTGCGCGATTTATTCTCAAAGGCCAAGCAAGAAAATAAAAACACACGATTGCGAACCCTCAAAGATCTCGATCAAGCTACAGCTACATTGGTTGACGCATGTAAGTTACTACTGAATACAGAATTTTCTGATGATGAAATTCGGAATACAATTTATACGGCGGTAGGTCATCAAGCACTTGTTTATGCAGTTGAAAATGCCAGTGCCTTAATTAGGCCGCCAAGTAATGTGTTTTATCATGAGCTTGAACAAAAAGAAAAAACAGTTCAGAAATTTTTACCTTCGCTGCTTCGAGTGATAAATTTTGATAGTAATCAAGCGGGAAAACCTCTTCTGGCCAGTCTTGAATGGTTAAAGGGAAAACAAGCGGATGAACCGCCCATGGAGATCATTGGAAAATCATGGAAACGTAACATTGTTATTAAAGATGAATGCAGCATTATTAATTGGCCACAAGACGAACCACGACCCACTTATCGGGTTATAAAAAAACTTGTAAATACCCAAGATGGTATCATTTTGCATGACGATAAACTTTTGTATGCTGATCTGATTAATAAAAAAATTACAGCCATCGTTATACCAGAGAAAAAACAACGTCAGGTTGAAAAATTGAAAAAATCCATTTTAAACATGGAGGGGGTTCAAAAAAATGCGAATGATAAAGAGCTTTTATTAATAACATCAATAACTGCTCGGGATAGCAAAAAAACCACGATTAACCGCACGGCATATACATTTTGCGTTCTTGATAAATTACAATCGGCCCTGAAGCGTAGGGATGTGTTTATAAGCCCGAGTTGGAGGTACGCTGATCCAAGGGCCAATCTTTATTCTGGCTCAGAGTGGGAAGCAGTACGCCCTATGATTTGCCGCTCATTAAATCTAACAGTTGACTCAACATCAACCATCACAAGCCTTGCAGATGAGCTAGATCAGGCATACCGGTTAGTTGCTGCAAATATTGATAATAATCCTGCTGTTCGATTTGAAATGGTTAAGGGAAATGAAGAACTTATTTTAACTCAGCTGGACGCGCTTGATGAACCACCATCATTAAAAGCATTAAGAGCCGCTGTAAAAGCAAAATTACCACGCGTTGATTTACCCGAAATGGTACTTGAAATAGCCACACGTACTGGATTTGCAGATGGGTTTACCCATATAAATGGCGTTGTTGAATAAATCGAGTATTTTTAAAATATCACGATAACTTTGACCAAGAAACCAGCTACTGCTACTGTACCAATCAATTTTCTCATCCTGATCTTCGACATGCCCAATAAACATAGCGATAAATATCGCCATAAATTCAAAAA
>CAMBDN010000210.1 GCA_945865355.1 Legionella genomosp. 1 | reverse complement strand
GACTCCCTAATGAGCCCATATGGCTAGAGCAAACCCATACCAACCACTGCGTTGTCGTCGAAAGCGACACCAATCGCGTCGCCGATGCCGCAATCACTCGACATCAGGAGCTTCCTTTAGCGATCATGACGGCTGATTGTTTACCGATTATGCTCTGTAATGATCAAGGCACAGAAATTGCCGCCATTCACGCCGGATGGCGGGGTTTAGTCAATGGCATTGTGGAAAATACCCTGGCTAAAATGCACAGTGCCCCCAGCTCTCTGATGGCCTGGATAGGACCTGCGATTTGCCAAAGCTGTTATCAAGTGGGGCAAGAAATGCATCAAGCGTATATCCGTCAATACCCCTATACTAAAGACACGTTCCACCACCAAGGTTCAGATTGCTATGCTAATTTACCCAAAATGGCTGAGATGATTCTTAATGCCCAAGGGATTAACGCTGTTTACCAATCAAAAGCGTGTACATATGAGCTTAAAAATAAATTCTATTCCTATCGCCGCGAGGCGCAAACCGGTAGAATGGCTACGTTAATTTGGTTTAACCACACCTAGAAAATACAGGATAAAAAAATGACGAATAAATCACGATTTTTCTTAGGCACCGCTTTTCTTCTCGCTTTAAATTTTGCTTATGCAGCAGAACAAAGCCCACCCTTACTACCAACGCTTGCCCCTGTATTAAAAAATACGATGCCAGCCATCGTGAATGTTGCTGTTCAAGGGATTAATCCAGGTACCATCCCACCTCAAGAAGATGAAGATGGTCAAGCACAAGATAAACCGCAAGCAGCGCCTCAACCACCCAGAAAATTTCAAAGCATTGGCTCAGGCGTCATTATTGATCCTAAAAATGGCATTATTATCACCAACGACCATGTGGTTCGTAATGCAACACTCGTTACGGTAACCCTAAACGATGGTCGACGATTAAAAGCTAAAATTGTGGGTGGCGACAGTGAGACAGACGTCGCTGTACTTAAAATTGATGCGAAAAATTTAAAAAGTTTAGCGATTGGCGACTCCGATAAAATTGAAGTGGGTGATTTCGTTATCGCAATTGGTAACCCATTTGGACTCAATAGTTTTGGTAACAGCCAATCAGCAACATTTGGCATTATCAGCGCGATGAAGCGTAGTGATCTCAATATTGAAGGTATAGAGAACTTCATCCAAACGGACGCCGCGATAAACCCCGGTAATTCAGGAGGCGCGCTGGTTAACATCAAGGGCGAACTCATTGGTATTAATACCGCCATTATTTCCTTATACGGCGGTAGCGTCGGTATTGGTTTTGCTATTCCCATTAATATGGCAAAAGATGTAGCCCAACAAATCATAAAATTTGGTACGGTTCATCGTGGTTTGATGGGCATATTTGTGCAACCACTCACACCTGAACTAGCTCAAGCCATGGGATACCCTGAAGATTTCCAAGGGGCACTCATCGCGCAAGTGAATGAAGGATCACCCGCAGAAAGTGCAGGTATGAAAGCAGGCGATGTGATTGTGCAAATCAATGACACAAAAATCACCCAAGCCACCCAAGTAAAAACAACCATCAGCTTGCTTCGTGTTGGCAGCGACGCACAAATCAAAATCAATCGTAATGGTAAAGAGTTAGCACTGAGTGCAATCGTGACGGACATTAAAAAGAACGAACAAAAGCTACAGGCGAATAATCCGTTTCTTTATGGCCTCGCACTCAGAAATTTTGAGCAAGACTCCCCCTTACATGGACACGTTGTTGGCGTTCAAGTTGTCGGTGCATCGGAAAATAGTGCCGGCTGGCGCGCAGGTATACGACCAGGCGACATTATTATCACTGCCAATAAGAGGCTAACAGCAAATACCAAAGAACTACAAACCATCGCTCAGCAGAAGAAGCAAAATCTGTTAGTACAAGTATTACGTGGAGCGGGTGCTCTCTATATACTGATCATTTAGTCAAATGAGCCCTTATTCTGCGCACAGCAGAATAAGGGCTCACCGCCCTATCCCACTCCCCCTAATGATCCCTAAAAAATTTGAACAGCAGTGCATTTGTAAAAATAACCATCACGCTGTCAATTTCCCGTCATTAATAATGCATTAAGATCCAATATCGAACAAAAGTGACCGGTACAAAATTTTTGACCATCACTTAATCCCCTAACCCAACAAACAATCTGAAATAAAGACCAACACAGACTTGACATCAGACGCTTAAAAAGACAAAATCACCGCCTCATGTGGCTATGTAGCTCAGCCGGTTAGAGCGCGGCACTCATAATGCTGAGGTCGGTGGTTCGAGTCCACCCATAGCCACCATTAAATCAATAGGTTACAAATATACGCGCTTCCCCATTTCTGGGAGCACAAATAATCAAGCACACAAAACTTTAACGCTTAACCTGTAATTTTCAAAGTTTCTAAAGCCATAGGCTCGTCTTAGAGTTAGAGCAGGATGCTGCAACACGAGAAACAAAGACCATTACTTACACACGGGCAAAGATTTACACCGGCAGAAAACCCTGACACTCAATGCATCAACAATATGAGAAGCTTACCCAATTTAATTTTGACCGCATAGGTGGGGTTAACTCACCGCTTACTATGGGGTGTAAGATTTGATGGAGGATTAATGCAACGATTTTGGAAAGGCTCTGCATACACTATTCTTAGCATCCATATTTCATTTACTTTTTTTATACTGCTAACACCTTTCGCTATACTGATTGGCCAATCGCAGCGATGGTCCTGGACGCAAAATCCTACCTTTCGAAATATTCACATCTTTCTATTAACGTTTGTCATTATTGAGGTCCTTTTTTCAATTCCTTGTTTTCTCACCACAATGGAAAATAAATGTCGAAAAAAATCTAATTTGCCGCTGTATAGCAAAGGGTTTTTTGATGACTGGGTAGAAACATTGTTTGTTATCACTTATCGTGACTGGATGTTTACGACCATTTTTACAGCCCTTTCTATTTTTTCTTTTGTTTTATATTTCACTGTTCCAGCAGTATCACCCTGATGCATTTTTAAGTCCTATTTTAAAGCTTCGCCAAAAGGCTCGACCAAATATCTTCATCTGATAAAGCGATTCCCTAAAACTCCCCTTGCTATCATTATCACGACCACTATAAAGGTGATCAAGACCCGGTTGAATTTTGATATCAGGAATAAGCGTTAACATGGATTTTAATAGCTCAACCATTAAATGTTTCGCTAGCGTCTTTCCTAAACACACCCGCTTCCCTGACCCAAAAATAAGTCCATCAAACGGATGTTTTAAATCAGCATCCAACCACGCTTGAGGGTTAAAGGCTTTATCTTGAATAAACTGATCCATTATCAGAAGAACTTGCGTACCTTTGGGATAGCTTCTACCCTCGATACTCGTCTCAGCACAAAGCTCTCTTTCTAAAATAGGAAATGGATGCTTAAGCCGAATCGACTCCATAATCACCGCATTTAAATAAGCATAATCGCCCTCTATCGCCTTTTTACGAATAAGGTCATACAAAACAGGATCTGCTCGCAAAAGTGAGAAAACACCGGCCATGATATCGCTGACATTGATTTGAGGTGATAAAATGAAAGGCTGGGCAAATACAGATAGCCAGAGCATGGGATCGGTTGCATGATTCCCCTCTGTAAGACCGACACCATAACGTGATGTTTTGATAATTTGGGCCAAACGCTGGCAAAACGCGTGCTTTATTCGACGATCCCCTGTTCCCTTTAAAGCAATTTCTTTACGCCATTCAATGGAGGCCTCGTAAAAAAGGGTTTCGTCCTCTAATTGAATTGCATGCTCAAAAAGTATCTCGTATAAAATTTTCAGTGTAATGCGTGAAACCTGTTCTGCATTCATCAGCAAACTGACATCAACATTCATTTTATCCGCTAGTTCTCGAACATAAGAGGTGACTCGCAATGGCAAACCCACTTTCCACTGTAACGTCCGAAACACTTGACAACAATTCAACGAGAGGGTTTTCCAACGTTGACCATCTTCTGATTCAATAGAATAAATGGGCTGCCAGGCTGGGATTGCGAATAGGTGTTCTATAAAAGATCCCTTTTTATCGGAGCTTGCTAAAATCTCTGCACACAACAAGGGGTTACTGTCTAAAATAACAACAGGCTTTCTCTGCAACCAGGCACACATTCTTATAAAGAATTTCCGCAGCTCAAATGATCCGCTACCATAACGAATTGAAGAAAATCCTTGCATGAAGCATACCTTTCTATAAAAATTCCTGACCTGAATTATACAGCCTCAACAAGCACTCTCAAATCAATCCTTTCGAAAGCACCTAGATCTGCAGCTGCTTATATCTGAATAATTAATGTGAAAAAATCAGGGGGTTAAGTCTATTCAACATAATGTCATCAAAAGGGTTGAGACTCTGTCCTTCAAGGCGGGGTTTTCTTAGCGTAAAAATAAGAGCCTATCCGAAAAATCCCATACTACTTTGTGAGCCCTATACTGATATAATGGACTCACAATAATAATAGCCTAAAT
>CAMBDN010000209.1 GCA_945865355.1 Legionella genomosp. 1 | reverse complement strand
TTTGAACCTGAGTAGTCGTAGTCAGGAGCTGGATTGGCAGTGCCCCACCACACGGAGTTGGTTTTCGGGTCGTACTGACCAGTCATCCAACCGCCGCCGCCACCTGTTTTCCAAGTGTCATTGGCCCAAGAGTCGCGCGAACGCTGGTCGCCGCCGATGGTGTCGAATTGCCATACGGTGTCGCCGGTCTCGGCATTGATACCGTAGATGGGGCCGCAGCAGCCGGACAGCTCACCGCCGTTAGAGCCGATGATGACTTTGTCTTTCACAACCAGAGGTGCGCCGGTAAAGCCTTTGTTACCTTTTTCAACTGTCATGACCATCTTGTCCCACACGGGCTTCCCGGTCTTCATGTCCAGGGCGATCATTCGACCGTCGACAGTACCCATATAGACCTTACCGTAGGCAACTGCAATACCGCGGTTGTACGGGTTGTAGAAAGTACCTTCGCCGCGCTCGTTATCGAGTTTGGCCTGGTAGCTCCAAATGGGCTTGCCGTTGGTGCCATCAAGCGCCCACACTTTGCCGCTGGCAGAGGTGTAGTACAAAATACCATCAACTGCGAGTGGGAATGATTGGATACCGCGCTTGGTAGCGTTGGGGGTGTGGATCCAGGCTACGCCCAGATTTTTCACGTTGGCGGTGTTGATTTGATCAAGACCGCTGTGGTGGTAACCGTCGAAGGACTGGTGATACATCAGCCAGTTATTCGGGTCATTTTGTGCATTCAAAAGGCTATTCCAGGAAACTTCGGCAGATGCCGAGGCAGCACCGATCAGCATCAGACTGCTGACCAGCAGCTTCATTTTTGGTTTGATGGACTTCATAAACTCCCCCGTGTTGGTTAAAAAAAACTCAATGTCAATCCAGCAAAATGACCGGCCACTAACTGCAGGTCGTTTCTTTTGTGACAACGAATTATTTTTAAAGATTCAGCCTTAGTCAATCAATAAAAACGAGGCCACGGGAAAACACCTAGAGCATATTTGCACTGTTTTTTAGTAGTTTTATTTGTATTTTCAGAGGTAATTTCTGATTTTTTTACTGTGTTCATTTAATCTTTTAGAACAATAAAAACTGCAAAAAATGTATTCGCTAATCATACAATCCCCCTACCGATATACAGGGCCATTACCCTTGCCGGCCCCACTTTATGCGGGCATGCTGTCCGCTTATTCACAGGAGACTGTTCATGCCTGATGTCCTCATCCGCAGTGTGTCATTGCGCCAGGTTGACCTGCCGCCCAAGGTCGTCAGAACCGACGCCATTCAATCATTCGTCACACAGGAAACCCTGTTTCTGACTTTGCATTGCAGCGACGGCATTGAAGCCACCGGTTATGCCTACACCATCGGCACCGGCGGCAGTTCAGTCATAGCACTACTCAAAGACCATCTGGCACCGCTTTTAATCGGTCGCAGTCCAGTGGACAACGAAGCGATCTGGAAGGATTTGTTTTTCTCTACACATGCCACCGCGGTAGGAGCCATCACCAGCCTGGCTTTGTGCTGCGTGGACACAGCGCTTTGGGATTGGCGCGCCAAAAGCCAGGCACTTCCTTTGTGGCGGTTGTTAGGAGGCGCTCAACCCAAAGTTCCCGTGTACACCACAGAGGGCGGCTGGCTGCAGTTATCGACATCCGAATTGGTGGAACAGGCTTTAGAAGCAAAATCTCTGGGTTTTAAGGGTACCAAGATAAAAATAGGCAAACCGCACGTAAGCGAAGACTTGGCTCGACTGTCAGCGGTGCGCCTTGCAGTCGGCCCGGATTTTGATGTAATGACCGATGCCAATCAGGGCTTTAACCGACCCGAAAGCGTGCGGCGAGCACGTGCATTTGATGGTCTGGATTTGTCTTGGATAGAAGAGCCCATGCCAGCCGAAGATGTGTCCGGTCACAAGCAACTTCGAGAACATACATTGATACCTGTGGCCGTGGGTGAGTCCATGTACCACCTGTCCCAGTTCAGAGAATACCTTGAGCAATCGGCTTGCAGCATAGTGCAACCTGATGTTTCTCGCATAGGAGGCATCACCCCGTGGATCAAGGTGGCGCATTTGGCGGAAAGTTTCAATGTGCCGGTTTGCCCGCATTTTTTAATGGAGTTGCATGTCAGCCTTTGTGCCGCAGTGCCTAACGCGGCCTGGGTCGAACATATTCCGCAACTCGATGACATCACCACCTCGCGCGTACTGATCAAGGACGGATATGCACACGCACCGTTAACTCATGGATTGGGCATAGAGTGGGATTGGGCAGCTATTGATAAAAAGCAAAAAATTAAACTTCTAATTTCATCTAATTGAAGAAATAATTAAAAATAAATTTTACAAACCAAGTGCTAGGTATCACCATCTCTAAAAGGGGGCTTTCAGAGAAACGTATCTCATGAGTGTGTCGAATCAACTAAAGCGGATTTTCCAACACAGTTCATAAACCGATGAGCTAACACTTCAAAAAATTGTATGCGGTTCTGTTCACAAACCTTATGTAAACCTAGTTCAGCTACCGAGACCTAGGATGAAATTCAGTTCGGTATTGCTGTGAGAAAAAAACTTTTCCATTTTTGAGAAAGAGTTTCTTGGCTAAACATCGGAACAACAGTCTTTTGAGCAATCTCTACTTTTTTGACATACAAAGCATGTTGTTCGATGAACACAGATAAAGGTGTTTCCCGAATGTCATGAAAGTAATCTGAAAAAGGAAAATATGATTCCAATACATCAGCAGTAACAGGCAAACCCAATGCAAATGCAGTTATTAATCTATTTGAGCTGGCACCTGATTTGCGCGAATCATTCAAGTCAGATGGAATCAAACAACATTGACTGGCCTTAGATGCATTAATCATATTCTGCAAAGACCAATCTGCAAGATCCAACCTAATAGTCGAGGGTAAACGGTTTTGATGCAATGCCAGCATTTCAAGCCCTGGACCGTTTGACAAAATAATCAGTCTGAAGTTTACGTCGCAAAGAAAATCATTATGCAAGTAGCTAAGCAAGTAGGAGATATTTGTTGCATGTCCAAACCACAGAAAAGTTATCTCACCACTAGGAATAACATTTTTCGGCTGTGTGACTTGTATTTCAATAGGATCCTCTATGACGGTAATTTCTTTATTAAAAAATAGTTTCAATAGTTTGGATATACGCGTTGAGGAAACAACCGATTTATCAATGAGCGGCAAGATATTTTTATAAAAAATACCCATCGGGGTATTTATTGACTCTAAATGGTGATCGGTATAGTCGAGAATGATTTTCTTTGATTGTTTTTTTGCCTCAGATAACTGTTTAATCCATAAATTGCCACGGCCATTTTGACAATCGCCACCAATTTTTCCCACAACTACAATATCTGCTTTTGTATTAATATGATCACCAGCAGAAAATTCAACTTGAATATCATGCGCGTGCTTTCCAACCAAGCCTGCTCTCATTCGGATACTGGCTAAATTAGACTTATACAGATCTTCTGTAGATTTGTAATTTCCGGGAATAAGCCAATGTACTGAAGTACTATCCATGATGAATAAAAATATTTGGTTTTGTATACATTATTATTTATTTAAAGCTTAAAATGACTAAATACTTTTTGACTGAATATGTCGACGTTTTTTTCCCAATTCAAATCAGACTGATATATTTTATTACTCATTTCGTTAATAAAATTATTGATCGCGTTTATTTTAATTTGCGATAGCGGAATTAACGATTCTTCATAAGAAACTTCTGGTATGGACACTCCGAGATCTATTAGATTATAAACCTCATTTTTTGTTAAAGGAGCATACGTCATAAAAACAGGAAATGTCCCACATAATATAGCGTCCGTTACTGTTGCCGTAATACAATCCCAAGTATAAATAAATCTAGAGGCTTTGAATAAATTTGCAAGTTCTAATTTATTATCCGGCCACTCCCTTGTAACTTCGGTAGTGCCATTTAATTTAAAACATTTCGTATATTTTGAACCCTTGCCAATATATGTTAAATCTATTTTTCGGTCATAAAAATTCATGGTTTTCGTTGTGTTAAATAAATCATTACCTTGATAATTAAATAGATGGAAATCAGGAGATTGATGATAGTGATAGGAATGAGTCAAGATAAAATCATTTATAGAAGGATGAATCATTACTCCTTTTTTTATAAATCCCTCCCTGTTAAGCATATACCTAACGACATAATCTCCCTGCAACGGATTTCCTGAAATTATTTCTGGATAAATAATAACTGCATTTTCTTTAAATTTTTTCCATGCATTCAAGTCTGTTGGATTTTTGTATATAAAATCAGAACAATAGAATTTTCTATCTACTGTAAAATAAGCCTCAGTTTGATTACCGTGCCCATTAAAAAATAATACAGCTGCTTGGTGTCCAATTTTATTTAAAGTATGGGCTAGTTTATGTAGTAAGACGCAACCTTGAGATTGTGGATTATAAGGTCTAGCAAGAATGATGAACTTCATTATTGATTACCTTATTCAAGAGATCTTTTTGCCGCATCATA
>CAMBDN010000208.1 GCA_945865355.1 Legionella genomosp. 1 | reverse complement strand
GACTATAGCGCTCAGTACGCCACTGTGAAAATGCTTCTCCTACTGATGACAAATTTAGATTGTTCATGCAGTCAACCTCCTTTATTTAAGAAGGTTGTACTCTACAAAATCATGCTAACCCTGTCACACAGCCTTACCGAAAGGTCACCAAGAATTGGGGATGACAACGATCGCTGAAGGCATCGAAACCCAAGCGCAGTTAAATTATTTGATTTCAAAAAATTGTCACTTAGGCCAAGGTTTTTTCCTCAACAAGCCCATGAGCGCCTCAAAATTTGAGCAATTAGTTTATATGTAAATCAATCCTATCTGGGCACCACTGCCTTTACGTTAAAATTTCTTTTTTCTCGTCCATTTCAATCCCTTTCTTTGGTCTATAGTTAATAACAGAGCGCGTGCATTAATTTCGCCTTTGATAGACGTTTGATCATCTTAGCTATACCAACCGACGTTAGAATCAAAAAGGGATATCAAAATGCCACCATCTTATCTAACCGAATTAGCTTTAAGAGCAGCTGTAAATACAACCAACAGAACATTAACGAGTGATAGCAATCAAACAGAAACACTGAAAACGGCTGCTTTGAAGTGCACGCAAGAATTTATCAAAGGCAATAGTGATAATACGCAAATGAAAGCAGAAGCCATGGCAGCAACTCTCGCTATAGAAGGGATGCTGCTCGCTTATAAAGCCGTATCGAAACAAATAGGAGTGCTCACTAAACAACGCTTATCATTTGACCAAGAGCGTCAATCGGGTATTGCAACATTTATGATCCCTATTAATAAGGAGGCACGTAATTTATCTGCTGAAGAAAAAGTTATCAAAGGATTTCTTGAGTTGGCATTTAAAAATCCCTCGTTCTCAAAGTACTTAGGTATTCATGATGCTGAGTTATCAACCGCTAGAGAGGTAAATTTTTATTCGGTTCTGCCATTCTATAGAATGAGTGAAACGATAGGACAGCCGTTATCAAGCACCAGACTACTTGACCGTCAACGAACAGCTAACCATTTATTCTTAAAATCATCCTTTCCTGATGCTATTGCAAACGTAGAAACCAGTTTTCAAACTGATTGGAAATTTGTGTCTTTTTGGGAATCTACATTTCGTGGAAAAAACTACTTGAATAACCGACGCGCACCCCGTTTTATTATGATGTGCCTGTCCAATCTCTTATGGAATCTACTACACGCCGTGGATCCAGAAACAGGATTTCCCTTAAATAACAATCAAATTATTGTTATTTGCCGAGATGTTGAGATTTTTTTAAACCAGTTACTAGATCCTGAATCACCACCTTACCTTAAAAAAATCTCGAATAACGAAAACTCGCTATTGAGCTTCCTGCGCAAAATCGAACTATCTGTCAAAAGATTACGTGCTGCCTATGCAGAAGAACAATTACATGAATTAAATATTGAAGAACTATCTAATAGCGCCCATCGTGCGTTACGAATAATTGATAGAAATGTTTTTAAATTGATTTATAAGCAACATAACTTCATATCAGCCAAAGATGAAGCCGATGATCAAGCAGCAGAAAAAATTGCCCACATGATTAGCTATTTAAATCAATTATTAATGCAAAATAATGACTTGATGTATGCATTTCGTTTTTTCCCTAATTGGATTCCACGCCGGGCTGGGTTTAATGTGCCACTGCTGACCATAATCGATATATTAATCATTTTCTGCCATTTGTCATGGAGGGAAAGAGACCATTTACTCGTCAAGCTTGAGAAAAGCAACACGGAGGATGCTGTAGAGTTTGCCAAAACGCTGCGAAAATTTGACCAAAAATTTATAAATCCTATCAAAGCAGTCAGTAAAAGAGAGCTGAATGCAACGATTTTCAATCCAAAACACAAGCAAGTAGGTATTCTGACAGCTAGGCGATTAATACCATTGCTGACTTTAGTGATTCAAGATTATCGAGTAGAAATAGATACCACAAAAACATCCGAACTCGCCAATCGAACACGAGGAACCCCAATAAGGGTATACAGCGGCAAGGAACAAATTCTCGATATCAATTTATCGGCGCAAACGGACGAGGGCTACTATAAATGGACCCTATCACCCTTTGTTCAAATGTCAGCAGCGGTTGCTAATGCAACAGAAGAATTACCAAAACGTCAATATCGCATGACTCAACTAACCGAATTACTCGATGAAGTCAGTGAGCTTATAAAAAGCTACCGCAGCTATTTAGAGAACCCACTATTTCAAGCGTTTTTACTTAAATTACTTCATAAAGTGAAAGCAGAAAATATAGCTTTAGAACGTCATTTTGACAAAATTGATGAATGTCTCACCGCTGATAAGGACATGAATCGTAGCCTGAGGGCCATTCTGCATCCCATGACCAAAGATATCAATAATAGTTTAGATTCATTTACTTTTGCTACAAATAATTTAGAGCGCAAGGTTAGCTCACCAGACTTTACAGATCAGGAGCGAAGAAAATTATCCACCCTGATTGACAATATTTCACAACAGTTTTCAGCATTATTTGACGAAGAAAGTGGGATCCGTGCCTTGGTTGAGTCGACCACCAACAAAACACCTGTTGTTCAAAGAGCCATCGCAGCCACTGTTGAAATGGTTGAGTCCAAAAAGGTGATTGCATTAATAAAACTAGTTCGACAGTGCCATAATGCGTTGTCCTATCAAAGTCGAATCGGTCAAAAAGGGATGTTATTACGTGAATTACTAACCCTGATTGAAGATAAACCTCATTTTACTGAGAAGCAAATCAAGCACGTCATACTTGAGCTTGCACGTGTAACAGCAAGCTATCGTGAAACCAGTATTTTTCAGGCTTCTTATGGTCAAACCCGCTCAGCTCAAACACTGGTGGCCGCGATTAAGGATCAACAACTTAACAGTATTTTACCCCTGGCATCAATTATTTTTAACAAACCAAAAATGAAAGCTTTTCCGACGAGTGATGAGCAAATTATAGAACGCTTAAGGAATATGCGTGAAGAGAATCGATGGCAAGAATCATCTAATAAAATGAAGCTGATTGAGTTTTGTAAATAAAAAATGGGTATAATTAAACCTACGAAGATGGATATTAACTCCTCTGGGACGTCATCGAGAGGAGCTTGCAATGAAGAATCTCGGGCATAAACCCTAAGTAGCATTCAGGAGATCTATCGCTTCGCTCGACATGACGTGGGGAATTACGATTCATATGACATCAAAAATTAACGATAGCAATACATGAGCATCATGCGCTTCTTGCTGAAGACAACTCGCGGCTTCTATAAACGCACAAAAGGCGTCGCACAGAAAACTGACAGCAAATTTTACAGCATCGTCGTTCAACAGCCGCGCTTAGAAACAAAGATCCTGTTCTCAGAACAACACGCCTTTATCCATATGTTTTCTAAGGCCGCAGCCAATGAACTGAACATACTCAATCAAGATTACTTTAATCGATTGAAAGCAGAAGAGAAAAAACAGTTTGGTAACGTATTAAAACGCAACCGCACTGGTTTTGAGAAGAATCTAACAGCAGCCATGGCATTACCCTATACAACGGAACAGTTAGTCGCTTATTCCAAAGATGAGCGAGCGTTTGTCACGCTATGTAAAGATCAGATAATAGAACATGCCAACAGGCGCGTCGATTTATTTTTTTACACCATGATTGCTTACTATAAAACCAATTCTCCTCCTACCTTAGGCACAGTGCATCTTCAACATGGCAAAGGTCGCAGCGCAGCAAACAGTCTTGCTATGACAGCAGGCTGTCATACAAGTTTTTTACCCTCATTCGTCGACAAAACAATCTATCAAAACAGAAAAACAGGACAAAAGTATCGGTGCATTCTATCAAATACTCACTTCATGGACTCACTCAACTCAACGATTGAACTTCCTGTTGCCGCCAATCGCTTTGACTTTCTTTTAGAAAATCCACTCGGATGTCGAAAAAAATCTTTGGAAATTTTATGTCACGTTGCAATGGGTTACTATAACCCGATTGATGGCTTAACAATTTTTCTTAAAATAATGGAGCAAATATTAACTGAGCACAAACCCAATAAAACCAAAGATAGACGACATCAATTTTTTTCAAAACATCCTATTTTTAGTCAACTGAACATACCAGCAGAGTTGATTACCTTTATGGCCCAAGGAACACTTGAAACAACATTCGACGCTCAAACCCAAATGACCTCCAGGACATATATTGAATCATTGCTGCGCATCCCAGATCAAAAAAGACGTAAAGGTCTCGTTTCAGATAATGAACTTCTTGAACAGATGACCGAGTTACAGCTGGAACTATTAACCCCCAAATCCACCAAGTAGTTGTTTGAATCAATGGTGTTCAGTCTCAAATTGCACCCTATCCATGCATCAACTGTTCAATATAGCGTCTACACGTTAGCGGTTTATTTAAATAATTTACGAGTTGACGACTACCACCAGTACCCGTAATAACTAACGTACCATAATGAAACAAACTACCTAATAAGGTACGACGTATATCAATACTTTCTATCTTGCTTAAAGGAATGTCCATT
>CAMBDN010000207.1 GCA_945865355.1 Legionella genomosp. 1 | reverse complement strand
CGACAAAAAGGCTGATCGAGTTGCTGCCGAAGGTGTTATTGTGATTGCAAAATCCGCAGACTCACAGCGAGCGGTGATGATTGAAATTAACAGTGAAACCGACTTTGTTGCACGTGATGAGAATTTTACTAGCTTTGCTAGCAAAGTGGCCGAAACGGCACTAAATACCGGTGTTGTCGATGTGGTGGCCTTGGCAGACAAGCCCTTATCGGATAGCGGTAATACGGTTGAGCAAGCAAGACAAGAGCTTGTTGCTAAGATCGGTGAAAATATTAAATTGAGACGCTTGCAAGTCGTTGAATGCGTGGGTGGCGTCGTTGGATGTTATCTGCATGGTACAAGGATTGGAGTTTTGGCCGCATTAAAAACGGGTGATGAAACGTTAGCAAAAGATATTGCTATGCACATTGCAGCCAGTCGTCCTTTGGTCGTTAATCGTGATCAAGTTGATGCTGATGTTATCGAAAATGAACGCGAAATCTTTACGGCACAAGCTCGTGAAAGTGGCAAGCCTCAAGAAATTATTGCTAAAATGATTGACGGTCGTATTAGTAAATTTATTGATGAAGTCAGTTTATTAGGCCAACCCTATGTCAAAGATCCAAACATTAAAGTTGGACAATTAATGAAAGAGAAGGGTGCTGAGGTTGTCTCGTTCATCCGTCTTGAGGTTGGTGAAGGTATTGAGAAAAAAGAAGATAATTTCGTTGAAGAAGTGATGGCACAGGTTCGTGAACAATGATAGACGATACGCACCCGGAACTTAAATACAAACGAATTCTCCTTAAATGCAGTGGCGAAGCGTTAATGGGGAATGTACAGTTTGGTATTGATCCTTCCGTTCTTGACAAAATCGCACGTGATGTCGCTGAGCTCATCAAAATGGGCGTGGAAGTTGGGTTGGTGATTGGTGGAGGTAATTTATTCCGTGGCAAAGCACTCTCAAAAGCTGGCTTGGGTAGAGTAACCGGCGATCATATGGGAATGTTGGCCACGGTGATGAATGCACTGGCTTTACGTGATGCGTTGGAGCGCATCGACCTTCCTGCACGCATTATGTCGGCAATACCGATGCTGGGCGTTGTTGATCCTTATCATCGACGCAAAGCAATGACTCATTTACGAAATGGGCAAGTTGTAATTTTTGCAGCAGGTACTGGAAATCCTTTTTTTACGACGGATACAGCAGCTTGCTTGCGTGCTATTGAAGTTGGTGCGGATATTGTACTTAAGGCAACTAAAGTTGATGGAATTTATTCGGATGATCCGGTCAAAAATCACAATGCTGAACGTTATGACTATCTCACGTATCGTGAAATATTGAACAATGGTTTGCAAGTAATGGATGCGACTGCTATCTGTTTGTGTCAAGAGCATGGTATGCCATTACAAGTGTTTAATATGGCGGCACCGGATGCGTTAAAGAAAATTGTTTTAGGCGAGCGAGTCGGGACCCTAGTTGGAGAAAATCATGATCAATGACATCAAGCGCGATGCAGAAAAGAGAATGCAAAAAACGGTTGAATCCTTAAAACATGAAATGTCAAAAATACGAACTGGAAGGGCAAATGCGAGTTTATTGGACCATGTACAGGTTGATTATTACGGTAATCTGACACCACTGACCCAACTTGCAAACGTTACCAGTAGTGATTCACGTACTTTGTTGGTTACACCATGGGAAAAGTCAATGGTTGCAGCCGTAGAAAAAGCTATCTTGACCGCAGATTTGGGTTTGAATCCAGCGACAGCGGGCTCAGCTATTCGTGTGCCGATGCCAGCACTTACTGAAGAAAGACGTAAAGAAATGATTCGTATTGTTCGAGGTGAAGCTGAGCAAGGCCGTGTATCCATCCGTAATGTACGACGTGATGCGAACAATCAACTGAAGGAACTGGTGAAAGAAAAATCAATTCCCGAGGATGATGAACGACGCGCAAACGACATTGTTCAAAAATTGACAGACATGTATATTGCGGAAGTAGAAGTCGTGTTGACTCAGAAAGAAAAAGACTTAATGGAAATATGATTTCACATTCTCCATAAAAATCCTCCTTTGACCAAGAGGGTCAAAAGGGGATTTTTATAAAAGTATTTAACAAGCTTGGTGTGTTATTAACAAAGTGGGTAAACGCGACCAAGACAACTTGTTTATGTCATTAACGCTACCCTTGCAGACTAAATGGTGGCTCAAAAGTAGTGATGTTTCGCCGCTTCTCCTTGCTCGATTCAACGGAGTACTCTCTGTTACCAAAGCTGTGCAATACAACCCCAGCGGGTGTCCCATGATAATTTTTTTAAGCAATGACTATCTTTAACCATATCTAACAAGGGCGCTAGACTAGGATTCTTGTAGGCAAGTATGATCATGTTTGACGATCTCTTTACGGGTAATGCTATCGTGCGTTGGTCAAAATTCTCTCTAATTAGTTGGAATATAGGCCATTGTTCGTCTAGGTTGGTTAAATTTACAGCCAATATGCCTTGCGGTAGCAATAGGCGTTGGCAGTTTTCAAAAAAATTGCGGGTGTTACACTGTTTGGGAAATGAATGCGCCTCGTAGAGATCAACCATTAGGTGCTGATATTGAGTGGTGCACTGTTGTACATAAATACTTGCGTCTTGATGAACAATGGACATGTTTTTTATTCTATCGCTCATAAAATAAGTAGCGGAAATTTCGATGATTTCAGCATTACTTTCGACTGCAACTAATGGAGTGCTGCCGAGAATGGGTGCTAATGCATGTGCAATACCGGCTCCTCCCAACCCAAGCAAACAACATTCTCCAGGTTGTGCACGAACGGCGAAACCCAGTTGATCGATATATCCGAGTTCTGGCTTTTGAGGATCTCGTCGATTGATAAGGGTTTGTATGGCCGTGCTACCTAAGGTCAGCCATCTGTAAAGAACGTTTTGATGGACTATTGTGTCATTTGGTGATTGATATAAACAATGACCACCGAAAGTTTTCCACATGGGCTAATGATCTCTAATTGGATAATTCGCGTTGAAAAGGATAAATCCTACCTAAGCCAAGTATCGATGTTAACTCATCAAGTGCCGAAAAACTCTCATTGAGTAAGGATGGGTCGACCAAGTCATCGGCAAGTAGCCGTGTTCGATAATATTTGTCGACCCAGTTATCTAAAGTATTTAATATTGTTGTATCAACCAACACCCCTTGGTGCATCGCTGATAATTCGTGTTGATTTAATGGCACGCGTAAACGCAAACAAGCAGGACCACCTCCATTACGCATACTTTGCTTAAGATCAAGATAGTGCACTTGTGAAATAGGGTTTGTATCATCTGCAATCAGATTGTCAATGAACGTTTTAATTGATAGTTGCTGTTGACATTCAGCAGGAGCAATCAGGATCATGCATTTTGTAGATGACTGACTAGGTACAGTAATTAGCTGCGAATTGAAGAGATAGCTTTTCACTGCATCAGCAACACTGATTTGACGACGGTCAATCTCAATGATTTGTAGGGGAACGTTAGCTTTGCGCCTTAGTTCTGCTAATACAGCCGGCTGATCGATAAATGCGTCTTCATGGATGAGTAATACGGACTCATTAGCTACAGCAATCACATCGTTATGAAAGACACCTTGGTCAATGACAGCAGGATTTTGGCAAGCAAAAATAATTTGATCAGGTCTTAATTGATGACGACGAGCTATTGCTTGAGAAGCCTCCAGTGTTTGACGCGCTGGAAATCGCTGAGGGGCAGGGTATTGGTTTCCTGCTGGGAGGGCGCGTTTTCCATAAACAAATAAGTGAATGCCTTGGCTTGAGTGGTCTTCGCACATACGGCTGTGATTAGCGGCACCCTCATCGCCCAGAGTCAATGTGTTAGGTAGAGGCTGATGATGGACAAAATGACGTTCATCGGCAAATATATGTTGAAGCAGGGATTGTGAAAAATTGGCTTCTTGTTGGCGATGTATATGACTAACCAAATTGGCCGCAGTAAAATGGGCGCGATGATCGGTGGTATCAACACTGGCAGAAATGGTAGCCGCATTAGCAGTCCACATGCTTGAGGCTGAATAGGCCGCACTTAACAAATTTAAATCAGATTGTTTAGCACGCATAATTTGCTCAGATGGGCTGCCGCGAAAACCCAACTGATGTAACAAATGTAAGTTTGGTCGCTGGTGAGGCGGAATGACCCCTTGCTTCAGTCCAAGTTGATGTAATAAGCGCATTTTGCTAATGCCTTGATGGGCGGCTAGTGCTGGATTGGCAATGGTTAATGCATTTGAAGTCGATGCAATATTTCCAGCGGAAAGCCCAGCATAATGATGCGTAGGCCCAACCAAGCCGTCCATATTTAATTCATAAACGTTCATTAACTCTCCGTAAGTAGGATCTAAGCCGAATGGCTTTCAGTTAAGGATTTTATACGCCCCAGTAACCGCTCCTCCTCAGCATGAACGGCTCAGGGGATAGACGAAAAAATCCTTAACTGAGTGCCTTTGGGATCTAATCCTTTCATTCAATACCAGGCAATTGTTTTTCCGGCAGAACCAATACAGTTTGCTCCATACTCGCAACTGGATAATTGCAA
>CAMBDN010000206.1 GCA_945865355.1 Legionella genomosp. 1 | reverse complement strand
TTTAAGCTCAAACTCTAACCCTTCTTAATGTGTTTGCTATTGTGACGTAATTGATACGAAAGCATATCAGGAAAACTTCCTAAATAATTTTAGGATGAATTCATGGATAGTTTTGGGAGGATCATTTTAGGATGGCTCAGTTATTTATTTGAATCAATATCACTATCATGATTTGTTACGAATGCGGCCACGCAATCAGACGAGATTTTGCTAAATTCTGTGATCACTGTGGGTCAAGCTTAGAGATCAAGCCAAAAAAAGCCTCTTTAAAAAAAGAAGCAGTGGTTAAGATCGAGGATGAGATAGATCAGGCAACCAACTTATTTCTGTTATGGAATAGTGCCATTGCTGCGACGTTTGTTTTTTATATCATTCATGCCGTGACAGATGGTTATATTTACTTATTTCTTTTAGTGCTATTTATGTTGGCTGTGTCTTGGATGCTTCTATTAACGAAACTGCATGATTTATCAATGAGACATCATCAACCTGCCAAAGAATTTATTCTGACGAATTTTGGTGTCCCAATACTTGGTACCTTTTATTCTTATATAAAACTCACGCAAAAATAAAAATACTAGAAAATAAAAAAGGGAGCCTATAGCTCCCTTTTTGGTTATTGCTAACTCATATTACTTAGCTTCTGGTGCGCCACCAAACTCATAACGAACACCAATCCAACCCGCACGAGGTGCGCCTGGGATTACACCAACAGACTTAATCTCATTCTCATAAACACCAGCGGGATTAAACATGGTCTCAGCTAAACGTCCAGCAACGTTATAGTCTCGATCGAAAATGTTAGTCGCTTTAGCAAAGACTTTCCAGCCACTTCCAGCGTTATACTGTGTATCTAGGTTAACAATTGCATAAGCGCTTACCTTACCAGAGCCACAAGCCGCGTGATTGTTTTCCAACCCTCCTGTGCCAGAGCCATCGGAACATTTTGCTGAGTTAGCTTGGTGCTCATTGTTTTCATTGCCAATCATGTATTGGCTTGAGTAAGCGATTATATTTGATCCAATTGACCAGTCAGGGGTAACTTGATACTGAAGTCTAGCCTTAAACTGGTGTTCAGGAATGCTTGGTAGTTTGTCACCTTTTTGAACGTAAATAAGGTTTCTGTTGTACATTCCACTTACATCGGATGCTGTAGAGTTTGAACCACTTAATAATTCCAAATTATTATCAAACTCTGCGTTAATGTAGCTATAGCTCGTACTCCAACGGAATTTCTCAAGTTGGCCAGAGATACCAAAATCTAATCCTTGGCGCTTTGTTCTACCAATGTTGTTGTAGTAACCGCGGCTCGTTGAGGTTGACGCTCTAATAAACTGAATGTCATCATGATTCATAGCGTGATATACAGATGCATTCCACTTAATAGTGTCAGTCAGTTGTCCGCGCAACCCAAAATCATACGTTTTTGCTACCACCTGTTTTAATGGTGGGTCATCCGCCATCGCTGAAGGAAGTAAGCAAGGGTAAGCTGGGTTTGAACAGCCCAATTCAATGCCTGTAGGCGCCCTGCTTGACTCACTGTAGGATCCAAAAATTGACACTTTATCTGTTGGGGTATGTGTAAGACCAATAGTTGGATTTATTCTATTGTAACTACCTTTAGCAGTAAGCGTTTGAGGCGAGCTAGCGCCTCTCAATGTGTCATCGTTATCCACGTTTGTGTAGTTATATCTCGCACCAGCATTTAAATGCCATTTTTCATTAATAGAGAGAGTATCCGTAGCTAATAGACTCGCCGTGTATTGTCTACTTTTTAAACCCGTTGTCTGCTCAGCAGGCAACGCACCGTTTCCAGTTAAAATAGGCTCTCGGGTTGCATCAAAAACCGGATCACTTAAAGCGCTGGCGGCCAAACTGGCACCACCGTTCGAAACCTTTGCATCTCCGTCATCTACTGCTTCAGATTTTCCTGAAATATTTGCCTGCTGGTGCTGACTAAACCAAATTTTTGAGTAATCAAATGCTGCACCAACTATCAACTGATTTTTCTTAGCAAATAAGTCTTGGTTGAATGTTGCCTGACCTGAAAGACCAAGATTATCTTGTTTAGTCTTCGTGCGATTCATAACAGAACCAGTAAATTCGCAATCTTTATTGTCCCCAGCTCTATCTGTTCCAACACCAAAGGTACCAGCATCACAATAGCCCATTACGGTATGAGTATCTCCATTCTCTGTTTCAGTCTCATAAAGGTCACCATTTTTTGTATGGCGATTCGATCTTCTGTAATAGGTGTTGCCCGAGAGCATCGTCTCATTGTTAAGCCAATGAGCTCCATTCAAGACTAAGCTGTGATAGTAATTGTTCGTGTAATCAGGACGAGTATGAATCTGATCTCGATCACCGGTTAAAAGATGCTCTGGAGTAAATCCATTACCAATCAGTTTATTGTCAGTACCGGTGTAGCTCAAATCAAGCTTTGTCTTATCGTTCTGCCAGCCTGTCTTTGCAAACGTTTGATTTAAGCGGCTTGGAGAAAATTGACGCCAACCGTCTTCTTTTGTGTGCTGACTTCCAATATAGTAATCAACCGATCCATCTTTAGATACACCGCCATATTCAGCTAGGTAACGTTGGCGATCCCATGAGCCCGCTTCAAATTCAACCGCAGCACCTCTTGCCTCACGTCCACTTTTTGTTTGGATCGCAATGGCACCTCCAAGAGTATTGAGACCGTACATTGGATTAGATCCTGGTATTAATTGCATACCACCAATTGCAAAGTTAGGAATCTTGTCCCAAAGAGTGACATCGCCAAAGGGTTCATTCACTCTCACGCCATCCACATATGTGGACAAGCCCTGAGGCATACCTAAAAGTGGGGACGCTGAGTAGCCTCTAAAATTAATTTCTGGTTGCCAAGGATTACCGCCCATTTCTGAAACTGAAACGCTCTGTAGGTTGTTACTCATATAATCCGCCAAGCTCACACCTGCCTGCTCATTTATGGCCTTAGGTGTTGCAATTTGAATATTGGCTGGAATAATATTTAGCGGCAAGCCAATTGAAGGAAGCGGCGTTGCACTGTAAACGTTAATAGTGCTCGTCGTGAATTTTTCGGCGGCGCCGATTGATACCGAGGAAGCGAGAGCTAAAGCAACGATTGCAGATAATTTGATTTTCATGGTTAAAATCCGAACATATTGAAGATGGTGTGACATTAATGAAACCTAGAATATATTTCAACCCCTTAGGCCTTCTAAATACCTAGGAAAACTTCCCGAAGAAAGCCCCCCCCTATTTCATATTAAAAATCCCATAAAAATCAATAAGTTAATGTGTTGTTAAAATGCCCAATATGAATAAATTTTGTTGTAAAAAAACAACTATTTTTATGTGGCTAAAAAATCACCTCTAAACCCACTTCTTTGGGTTTGGTTTGAAACTTCATATCAATGCCAAAATTTGGTACAAAAGCCAAATCATCACCTACAAAAACTAAAGGTAAATTTTCACGCTCCCAGGGAGGTAAATCTGATTCTTGTAGAAGTTGTTTAATTTTTTTAGTGGGTCTTTTTGAATCCGGTTTAAAAAATTCGCCGCCCTGGCGATTTCTAATTTTTAATTTTTGATCTCTCAAAAATTTTAAATTAATACCCCTGCCTTTTACTTTTTTAAATGTTAATTTTTGTCCATTAGGTAAAATAATTTCTGAGTCACCCGTCCAAATAATTTCATAATTTTTTAGGTTTTTATAATTTTTTGGAACGATATAAATCTCATCCTGATAGCGGCGAATTTCAAATTCTTTTGAGAGCTGAATTTTTATTGTCGCATCTTTTTTGGCCGTTAAAACTTGCCTTAAAAGTTCATCTAAAAGATCTCTAGATGGCATCAATTGATCATTCATTTCAAGCCAAAATCGTAAAGCATTTTTAGCTCTAGCATTTGATAATTTATCTAGAGTTTTTACATTAAGTTTATGTTTATAATTATCTGATTTTAATGAATTTTTTAAATCTATTTGTGCTAAGCCATCGAGTAAGTTTTGAGCCTCAGCCAAGTGTGCGCTTGATCTAGAAATTACTTTAATAATATGCGAAAACCTATTCTTTAATATAGGAAAAACTTTTGATCTAATGAAATTTCGATCAAAGTCGATGTTTTGGTTACTTTCGTCCTCAATCCACTTTAATTTGTGTTTTTTGGCATAGCTTTCAATATCAATTCTTGAGGTATTTAGAAGTGGTCGCCATAGTCGTCGAGTATCATCAAAATGCGCCATGGATGACAAACCTTTCAACCCTGCTCCACGGATGAGTTGCAGTAAAAAAGTCTCGGCTTGGTCGTCTTCATGATGTGCTAAAACGACTAAATCGGTTTGCGATTGAAGGAGTTTTTCATAGCGAAGTTGTCTTGCCTCCCCCTCAATGCCGAGTGACTTTTTTTGAGGCAATTTGATGTAATGGACATCTAAGGGCACTGATAATTTTCTGCATAACTTCTCACAAAACTTGACCCACTTATCTGCATTTTTACTCAAACCATGATGCACATGACTGGCTTTTAAAGTGAATGTTTGTGTCTTTTGAAGTTGATGTAAGAGATGTAAAAGTACCACTGAATCGACACCGCCACTTAAAGCGACCGTCATCGATTTCATCTT
>CAMBDN010000205.1 GCA_945865355.1 Legionella genomosp. 1 | reverse complement strand
ATAAAAATCCAACATACATGGGTAATGTACACCGTGCGGTTGAGGGGCGGGTAATACTTCTTATCACAGAGGGCCTTCCGGTGGCTGGTTATTATTTTCTGGTGCGAATTATCAGAATTTTGATGGGTTTGTCAATGCGTAACTTCTAGGCTCTACGTTTAAAGGACGATTGTTTCCAAAAATGCTAAGCACGGCCACGACATTCGCTTTATTACAGTTTATGACGCAAGAGCTGAACGATAAAAAACAAATAACATCTATAATTACTATGATGATGGGTGAGTTTTGCGACAAAGAAAGAAATCGTGATGACTCCTGCGAAAGGTCGATTAGAAATCCATTTAAATAGTCGATGTAGCTACCCTGGTTGAGTAAAATTGAAAGTTTCTGTAAACTTATGATTCGCTCTAGCGTTAATTTTTAGAGTTATAAACTTACAGCTACTTGTACACTATCGCTAATTATATTAGGGAATATCTATGTTACGGCTTGCTATAAAGGAGTCCGCTAAGGCAACTTTGCAATCGGCCATTTTTTTAACCAGTACGTATATGTTTTTTGGTAATGGCCGCGAGGTGGTGAGGGCAAATAAAGGGACGCTGAACCCTGTGAAGACTCACATTCCAATTGATTTAACACCATCGACTACACCAAAACCCTAGATTATAATGCTGAGCTCTTGTTCCTTGCGAATCTTTTTTACAGATGTTTTTAGGATACAGTACTTTATTCTGAATGGCGCTTATTGTTCATTTATAATTTTATTAGCAGTACAATTTTTTTGGTAAGATTTACGGGAGTTACTATGGATACTAAGAACTTAAATTGGTTGATGATCGTTTCACTTGTCTCATCTGCAGTATTATTCCCATGTTCGGTAAATGCTGCACGTGATGAGAATGGTGTGCATCGCACTAATTCTCAGTCACAGCATGGGCGTGATGCTGGGCCAAATAGAGATAATATGCGTACTGGGCACGGTCATTCTGAAATGATGAACCAACATCCTAATCCCAATGAGCCAAAAAGCGCTTCCATACATGGTGGGCATCCTGAGCCTCATGGACCTAATCCACATTCAGGACCGCAAGTTGGCAATGTGCATGGACATAATCCACATTCTGGACCGCAAGTTGGCAATGTACATGGACATAATGAAAATGCGGGTCATTTTTATCATAATGGACAGCATTACAAATATCAGCACAATGGCTCGTACTACAATTACTATCATGGTGGGAACTATTACCATTATTATCACAACGGTGCTTACTACAACTATTTCCACAATGGCGCGTACTTCCTCTACTTTGTTAATGGTTCATATTATAACTATTTTTATAATGGGGCGTACTACCTACAATGTAGAGAAATACCGGCGTATTGGTCGCATGGGCACAGACATCCCTCAGAAATGATCTGTCATTAAGCAACATACTGACGTAAGTGTTTAGATAATGATTACTTGGAATTGGTATGAATTCGAAGAATTGACTTCTTTAGCATTATATAGCATTTTGGCGCTTCGACAGGAAGTTTTTATACGTGAGCAGCGCTGTTTCTATCCTGATATTGATTATAAAGATCAACAAGCTATTCACTTGCTCGGCATGGAAAACAACCACCTCATTGCTTATTTAAGGTTTTTACCTAAGGGTATTGTTTATCAGGATGCTGCAAGTATGGGACGGTTTTGTATTGCTACCAATCATCGCGGGATCGGATTAGGCCAACTAATGATGCAAAAAATGCTTACTTATCTTGATCAATATTACTCCAAGGATACCCTGTTAATTATAGCGCAACTTTATTTGCAACCTTTTTATGAGCGCTTTGGGTTTCACGTAAATGGAGATGCGTTTGATGATGAGGGCATTATGCATATTAATATGCGACGAGACCATTAAAATCATCGCTACTCAATTCCCAACATCATAACATCAGACTTTTAAAATCGTGAAGAACGACGGACGTTGTTATGCCATGTGAGCGTATGAATTTGGATGGTCATATAATATTCGCGCTAATATTCAACCATCCTTACATTGTTTAGACACAAACTGACAATCAACATATGACCAAAATGTTCTCTTATTGCGCCATAAAATGATTGACAAGTCTTTGGTACTCTTGTAGCCTTGATTTATGCATTAATTAATTAACGATTTTTTATGAATATAGCGATTTACCCCCCAAAGCAAGATATTAAAGTTAGCTTCGCGCTGCAAAGCTTTAACTATTTTTATTTTAGCTATTTTTTTCCAGAGCTGGGGACTAGGTAAGCTTTATTATCACTCGAACCCCCAGCTAGTCTGGGGTTTTTTTTTGGTATTAAAAATCCCTGGATTTACAAATAGGGGGTTAGATTAACCAAAGAGAGGAGTGCGTTTTATGTCACATTTATTCATAATGGAACTATGCCAATCTAAAAGGGGGTCTTTATGAGTTACACCGTCATAAAAAGACTACCTGCTGCCGAAGAAATTATTCGAGCATTCCCCTTATCTCTTTCCGCGTATGAGAAAATTATAAAAGATCGACAAGAGATCAAAGATATTCTCGAAGGAAAAGATAATCGACTGATAATGATTGTTGGACCTTGCTCTGCCTGGCCAAATGAAGCCGTATTGGAGTATTCCGAAAGATTGCTAGAATTAAATAAAAAAGTAGAGCATGTATTAAAGCTAGTGATGCGTATGTATATCCAAAAACCAAGAACGACGAAAGGTTGGACTGGGCCCGTTAATCAACCGGATCTATTTTCTCCTCCAGATATTGAAGCAGGTGTTAGATATACGCGTGCAATGATGGTGAAAGTAATTGAAATGGGATTACCCATAGCCGATGAGGCGTTATTTACTCACAATGCAAAGGGTTTCTTGGAGTTACTATCATGGGTCGCCATTGGTGCTCGAAGTGCCGAAGATCAAGAGCATCGCATTTTCGCCTCCGCACTGAACTGTGCAGTAGGTATGAAAAACCCAACGCACGGTTCTTTAGAGATAGCGGTAAACAGCATTGTTGCAGCACAGCATCAACATGTGGCTGTTTTTGATGGCGATGAGGTACAAACTCACGGTAATTCACATGCGCACTTGGTACTAAGAGGCTCAAACCATACTCCCAATTACTCTATAGCTCATCTGGAGGAAGTTAAGAAACATATGGAGGCTCACGACATATTGAATCCCTCCGTTATTATTGATGCTAGTCACGATAACTGCTTAGTCAATGGAAAAAAGGATCATCGCTTACAACCAAAGATTGTCTTGGATATTATGGAGCGTCTGAATAACAGACCTGATTTAAAAAAATTAGTAAAAGGATTTATGGTTGAGAGCTTCATAAAAGAAGGCAGACAAAATGTGGATACGACTCAACCATCTGCTCTTGATTTATCTGGATTGTCAATCACCGATCCTTGCTTAAGTTGGGAAAAAACCGAAGAATTCCTTTTGGAATTGGCAAGAGTGGGTGCTTTATGAAGAAAACGTTATTTGGTGTTTCAGGGGTTGCGGGATCTTTTTCGGAGGAAGCTGCTATTCTTTACGCGCAACAGATTAATATTCATCCATCACTTGTCTATTTGATTGACATGGAAGGCGTTCTTGAAGAACTTGAATCTGGGAAAATCGATATGGGGATTTTTCCAGTTGTCAATCTTCGTGGCGGCCTTGTAAAACCTGCTTTCCAAGCCATGGGGAAGCATTTGTTCACACCTATTGATGAGCTTTGGCTTGAGGTTAAACAGTGTTTACTTGTTTTGCCTGGAACAACAATGAATCAAATAACAAAAATTGTATCTCATCCACAAGCGTTTTCTCAATGTGAACATTATTTACTAAATAACTTTACTAACATTGAACGGGTTGAATGGGTAAATACGGCAGCTGCAGCCAAAGATTTAGCTGAGGGTCGATTGACTCGGACCACAGCGGTTATTGCATCCGAGCGTTCGGCTAACATTTATGACTTAGAGGTGATTGCTAGCAACATTCACGACAGCAACCAGAACTTAACTGCGTTTATTGTAGCCAAAGAACTCATGCGGAAGACAAGTCATGTTAACAATTGAACAGTTAAGGGAAAAAATAGAACAGACAGATACTCATATTATAGAAAAACTCGCTGAACGACAGGAACTAGCCAAACAAATTGGTCAGCTCAAGTTAGAAGAGGGTAGAGACATTATTGATCACTCACAAGAGAAAAGGCTGTTCGAGTTTTACGATCAGTTGTGTGAGAAACATAACGTGCAGAAAGCATTCGTCAAGAAGCTATTTAAAATTATCATTGCCTATTCAAGAGGCGTTCAAACGAAGTGAAGCAATCCGGCACTATCTACGATTAAAAATTCAATCTGTATCGGACATTCATTTATATGTATTTTAGAAATATCAAAGGTCTAATTGCTAGTCATTATTTAACCGGCAATCCAAATACGGCAAGGCCTTGTGTCGAATGCCAGCGGCTATCCTCATCAATGGTATATGCGCTCAATTTTGGAATCAATTTGATATTTGCGTAAACTGTTGTTACAAAATAACGCTTACCGAAAATATAGAACTCTTTGGTGTTGCGTGATGGACTAACCAATATATGCCCCTTTGGAACAAGCTCAGTCAGTTGTTTAATA
>CAMBDN010000204.1 GCA_945865355.1 Legionella genomosp. 1 | reverse complement strand
AACATTACTGTCGACTAATTTGCCCTCTAAGTTAAAGAACTCAATTTTGAGATGTCGCATGTGGACTAAGCTCTGCAAATTAAGTGGCTTAAATTCACTCTCAATCGAGTAATACTTGGGGTTATTTAAAACGCCAATATCAAATAAATAGAGCGCTAATTTTTCAGCCGAGGCCACCTCAGCCCGCACGTTTTTCTTAGCCGTATCTATGGCTAAAACGCCTCCTAAGATGAGGATAAGAAGCAATACAGCGTTGATAATCAAAATAAGACGAAGCTTTAAGCTCAAACTCTAACCCTTCTTAATGTGTTTGCTATTGTGACGTAATTGATACGAAAGCATATCAGGAAAACTTCCTAAATAATTTTAGGATGAATTCATGGATAGTTTTGGGAGGATCATTTTAGGATGGCTCACTTATTTATTTGAATCAACATCAACATCATGATTTGTTACGAATGCGGTCATCGTATTACACGAGATTTTGCTAAATTCTGTGATCACTGTGGGTCAAGCTTAGAGATCAAACCAAAAAAAGCTTCTTTAAAAAAAGCTATGGTTAAGATTGAGGATGAGATAGATCAGGCAACCAATTTATTCCTGCTATGGAATAGCGCCATTGCTGCGACGTTTGTTTTTTATATCATTCATGCCGTGACAAATGGCTATATTTACTTATTTCTTTTAGTGCTATTTATGTTGGTTGTGTCTTGGATGTTACTCTTAACGAAACTGCACGATCTATCAATGAGACATCATCAACCTGCCAAAGAATTTATTCTGACGAATTTTGGGATACCTATTATTGGTACTTTTTATTCTTATATAAAACTCACGCAAAAATAAAAAAATTGGGCAATAAAAAAAGGGAGCTTATAGCTCCCTTTTTTTATTTTCTTTAACTAAATTACTTAGCTTCTGGTGCGCCACCAAACTCATAACGAACACCGATCCAGCCTGCGCGAGGCGCGCCTGGAACCACTCCAGTGACTCCCCTATCCTCAGTACCCCAAGTGCCTGCTGGAGAAAAGTAGGTCTCAGCTAAACGACCACCAGAATAGTATTCTTTATCAAAGATATTGATCGCTTTAGCAAAAAGTTTCCAACCTTGTCCCGCATCATACTGTGTATCAAGATTGACCACTGTGTAGCCACTTAATTTACCGTAACATTTCTCATGACCGTCTGCACTGTCATTGCAATCACTGCCGGTCGTATTACTATTGTGGGCATTGTTTTCATTGCCATGAACAAACTGGCTTGAGTAATAAACGACGTTACTTCCCACGAACCATTTAGGCAGAATCTCATACTGCGCACGAAGTTTAAATTGATGTTTTGGAATACCTGCTAAATAATTTCCTTTACGGACATTCACCACATCATCATCATTGCTTGAGTTAATTTCATTCAACAACTGAATGTCAGAATCATACTTGGCTGAGATAAAGCTATAGCCTGCTCTAAAGAAGAATTTATCGATCGTACCATTAAGTCCTAAGTCAAAACCTTGACGTTTGGTGCGACCTACATTATCAAAGTAACCAAGCGCGCCTGAGTTCGTACTTGAATTTATAAAATGAATATCATCATGATTCATCGTGCGATAGATGGAAGCATTCCATTTTAAGCTCTCGGTGAGTTTGCCTCTAAGGCCACCCTCATAGGTCTTGGCAACCACTTGATCCAACGGTGGATCAGATGCCATCGCATTAGGTAATTTACAAGGTCTTGCAGGGTTAGCGCAACCTAATTCGATTGAGGTTGGAGCTCTATTGGACTCGCTATAACTACCAAATACACTGAGATTATCATTCGGCGTGAACGTTAAGCCAAGAGATGGATTCACTCGATTAAAGTTATGATCTCCTGTGAGGCTATCATCGCCACTTCTTAAATGATCACGATTTCTGACCTTGGTATGGTTATATCGAGCACTCGCTGTGAGATGCCACTGAGAGTTTAGCGACAAGGTATCCGTTGCAAAAAGACTCGCTGTTCTTGATCGACCACCCAAGGATACATCAAGCTCAATATCATCGTCCAGATTGATAGGACGTCTAGCCGAATCAAACCATGTGCCATCTTCAATATTTGTTCCGCCTGTTGCACCATTTCCTGTGACATATGCTCCAGCTGTGCCATCAGTTACATTGCTAATTTGTTCTGTTTGGGTAAGTTTTGTTCTTGCAAGGTCATAATTAAGCCCTGATATAAACTGGTTCTTTTTACCCCAAATGTCCTGATTAAAGGCTGCCTGAATATTAAATCCAAGATTTCGTTGTTTGATTCTTGAGCGATTCATGATACCTGGTGCACAAGCCTCTTCATCATAAGCCTCTCCAAGAGAATCTGAACCTCTGGGTCTACAATAACCGGCAGTATCAACTCCACCTTTGGCACTGCTCGATGTTGAAGCCCCTGTGGTGGTGTAAGTTTTAAAATCATCATTTGCATCGCCATTGAGTGTATTTCGATTCGAGGTTCTGTAGTAAGTATTTCCACTCAACATGACATCCTTACTGAGCCAATGTGCTCCATTTAATGCGAAATGATTTAAGTAATTCTTCGTTTGATCTGGTGTTGTATGAACGCCTGTGCGATCACTTCCTAACATGTCAATCGGTGTTAAACCATTACCGATCATATTGTTGTATGCGCCAATGTAACTCAAATCTAATTTTGAGCTTTCATTCTGCCAACCGATCTTACCGAAGGTTTGATTAATATGGGTCGGTGAATGCTTTCTCCAGCCATCTTCGTCAATATTTTGTGCGCCAAAGAAATAGTCGACAGAACCATCTTTTGAAACGCCGCCAAATTGAGCAAGCGCTCTTTTTCTTCCCCAAGAACCGCCTTCAACCTCAAGCGCTGCGCCACGATTATTTCGGCCATCTTTGGTTTGAATTGCAATTGCACCGCCAAGCGTATTCATGCCATAGACTGGATTCGAACCAGGCACAACCTGCATATTTTGAATTGCAAAATTAGGTATCAGATCCCAATGCACAGTATCACCAAAAGCTTCGTTGACTTTCACGCCATCCACATAAACCGACATACCCTGTGGCGTGCCAGCTAAGGGAGATGCTGAAAACCCTCTAAACATCACATCAGGCTGCCAAGGATTACCTTGAGTTTCACTGAATGTCACGCCTTGCGCATTATTAATGAGTTGATCCGCAAAGGTCACACCCGGTTGATTGCGAAGATCTTTGCTATCAAATATTTGGATATTTGCTGGAATAATATTAAGTGGCAAACCAATCGAAGGAAGTGGTGTCGTGCTTATTACATTGATTGTGCTTGTCGTCATTTTTTCAGCGGCGCCAACTGATACTGAGGAAGCAAGAGCTAAAGCAACGATTGCGGTTAATTTGAGTTTCATGAGGCTAATCCATACGTATTGAAGATGTAGCGACTTTAAAGAAACTTCAGATGAATTTCAATGCTTCAAAGAGCTTAAGTACCTAGGAAAACTTCCCGAAGAAAGCCCCCCCTATTTCGAATTAAAAAAACCAAAAAAATCAATAAGTTAATGTGTTGTTAAAATGCCCAATATAAATGCATTTTGTTGTAAAAAAACAACCATTTTTATATGGCTAAAAAATCACCTCTAAACCCAATTCTCTGGGTTTGGTTTGGAACTTCATATCAATGCCAAAATTTGGTACAAAAGCCAAATCCTCACCTACAAAAAATAAAGGTAGATTTTCACGCTCCCAGGGAGGTAAATCTGACTCTTGTAAAAGTTGTTTAATTTTTTTAGTAGGTCTTTTTGAATGCGGTTTAAAAAATTCGCCACCTTGTCGATTTCTAATTATTAATTTTTGATGGTTTAAAAATTTTAAATTAATACCCCTGCCTTTTACTTTTTTGAACATTAATTTTTGTCCATTAGGTAAAATAATCTCGGATTCACCCGCCCAAATCATTTCATAATTTTTATTCGTTTGTAGGTTTTTTGGGACGATATAAATCTCATCTTGATAGCGGCGAATTTCAAATTCTTTTGAGAGCTGAATTTTTATTGTCGCATCTTTTTTGGCCGTTAAAACTTGTCTTAAAAGTTCATCTAAAAGATCTCTAGATGGCATCAATTGATCATTCATTTCAAGCCAAAACCGTAAAGCATTTTTAGCTCTAGCATTTGATAATTTATCTAAAGTTTTTACATTAAGTTTACGTTTATAATTATCTGATTTTAAACTACTTTTTAAATCTATTTGTGCTAAGTCATCGAGCAAATGTTGCGCCTCTGCTAGATGAGAAGATGATCTAGAAATTACTTTAATAATATGATTAAACCTATTCTTTAATAAAGGTAAAACTTTTGATCTAATGAAATTTCGATCAAAGTCGATATTTTGGTTACTTTCATCCTCAATCCACTTTAATTTGTGCTTTTTGGCATAGCTTTCAATGTCGATTTTTGAGGCATTTAGGAGTGGTCGCCATAGTCGTCGACTGTCATCAAAATGTGCCATAGATGACAAACCTTTGACCCCTGCTCCACGTATTAATTGAAGTAAAAATGTCTCGGCTTGGTCGTATTCATGATGGGCTAAAACCACCAAGTCGGATTTAGATTGTAGGAGTTTTTCATAGCGAAGTCGCCTTGCCTCCCCCTCAATGCCGAGGGACTTTTTTTGAGGTAATTTGACGTAATTTACATCGAGGGGAATGGATAATTTTC
>CAMBDN010000203.1 GCA_945865355.1 Legionella genomosp. 1 | reverse complement strand
CACTTTTCTAGGGCGATTGTTCAATCGATTTTCAATGGCCTGAATTTCATTATCAGACACCCCTGTAAATTCAGTTGATTTTGGTAGATATTGACGTACCAAACCATTGGTGTGTTCATTGAGTCCACGCTCCCATGAGTGGTATGGGGTGGCGAAGTAGCAGCTTGTATTCAAAGCGCTTGCAATGTCTTTATGGGCAGCGAATTCCATGCCATAGTACCCTTTGAATAGATGTCATAGTTGAGAAACAATCTTTAGGTTAACTCGATGAAAGTAAACTAAAGGAGAATCTAACTATGACAATCAATTTTATCAATACTCAAGATGTTGTACTAGTTGGCATTGATATTGCCAAAGCTCGGAACGATGTGCTTGTGCAACTACCGAATGGCACAAGGAAAAAATTTAAAGTGGCTAATAAAATGAAAGATTACAAAGAGTTTATTAATTATCTTACCTCTCTTGGATATCCATGCCATATTGGTTTAGAAGCCATATCTAATTATCATCGACCCATAGCCTACCATCTTCAGATGGCTGGCTTTACTGTGTTTTTTATTTCATCATTAGCTGCAGCGAGAACCCGTGAGGCACTGCATAATTCATGGGATAAAAATGACCCTAAAGACGCACAAGTGATTTTACACTTGATGAGAACTGGCGTCGTACAAACATACCATGATCCTTTGATCAACAAGTATAACGATGTCCAAGAAATAGCTAAAACATATCAACAGATATCACTTAGAAAAGTAAGAGTGCAACATAGTATTATGAATCATTATCTTCCTCTTTATTTTCCAGAAGTGGAGATGTTTTTTCATAGTTCACGAGCAATGTGGTTTTCTCATTTTATCTCTCATTACCCAACACCATCTAGCGTATTAAAATACACGCAAGATGAATTTATTAAAGCTGCTTGGGAAGTCGTGGGGCGCAAAGTAGATAAAAGAAACTGGTTAATAAATTTTTATCAAACAGCTAAGGAAAGTATTGGTCTACCACTAAAAGAGGATTCTCAGGCAATATGCATGTTCCGCATAATTTTGCGTGAACATCAAGAGTTATGTAAGCAATTGAAAGAAATTGAAACAACAGCTGACTCATTTCTTCAGGGAAATAATGATTACAATAGGTTAATCACAATTCCTGGGATAGGACCAATTATAGCATTAATGATTTTAGCTGAAGTGGGTGACTTAAGGCGCTTTAAACACTATCGTCAATTCCTTAAGTTTTGTGGCTTTGATTTATGTACCCATCAATCTGGTTATTTTCGTGGTAGCAGTAAAATGTCTAAATATGGCAATAGCAGGTTACGTTATGCCTTCTGGCTTGCAGGTACGGTTGCTATTAGAATGCGAGAAAACACATTTAGAAAGAAATTTGAGAATTACATTAAGCAGGATCCAAATAACGATGATTTAAAACGGAAAGGATATACTGCAGTTGCTGCCAAAATGGCTCGTGTAGTCTATGGCATCATTAAAAATGAAGCGAATTATCGATGTTACTTTGAGTCGGTAATACCCAGTGGAAGAATCCCTTCTGTAGGGCCGTAGAGGCTATTGACCTCGTAGATAATGTTTGGATCTTCCATTGGGATTTTATTTTGTTTTAAGTACAGTAAAGGCCTGGCAATTTGCTCTGGACCTTGTGTCACTATGGTTAAAAAATACTCCTATAAAAGAATGGAAGCCATTGGGATTTGATTGAGGTTAGTGTCAATAAAATTTAAAAAAATAGCTCATTGAGCTGACGGGATTTGTTTTTTCAAAAAAAAGATTGACTCCAGAGTTAGTACGTTTTCTCTTCTAAATCACCCGAAGACGTTGTCGTGATTTTAGATGCATTATTCTCAATTTTTGACAATCTTAGTGACAAATATCAGCTTGAAAAAATCAAAACGATTGGTGATTCTTATATGGCCGCTTCAGGTCTTATCGTTCCTCAAGATGATCATGCATCGCGTGCCGTTAATTTAGGTTTGGATGCCATTGAAGCGGTACATCAATATAATTTAACGTCTCATACTGATTTTGCAATCAGGGTCGGGATTGACTCTGGCAATGTCATCGCGGGGATCATCGGTAAGAAAAAATTTAGTTATGATTTATGGGGAAACTCAGTAAATTGCGCAAGTCGGATGGAGTCTACAGGTTTGCCAAATGAATTACAGATAAGTGCCCAGACCTATTCCGCATTGCTAAATAAGGAGGAATACCGATTTACTTTGAGAAAAAATGTTATGGTTAAGGGGTTGGGTGAAATGGATACCTACTTGGTTTCTAGGCTGTCAGGTAACCCTACATCAACAAAGTCGTTATAGCTCGGCTAGTTTAATGTAATTCTCATAGCGAGTACGCGTTACTAAATTTGCATCAACCGCTGCTGTCAATGCACAACCCAAGGTATTTCGATGATTACAATTACGAAATTTGCATTGTGATAAGTAGGGTTTGAATTCACGATAGCCCTTAGCAATTTCATTAGCAGGCATATGCCATAAACCAAATTCACGCACCCCAGGAGAATCGATCAACATACCACCCGAAGGGATGTGGTAGAGACATGAACTACTGGTGGTATGCTGCCCTAGGTCAGTTCGTGCAGAGATGGCACCTGTTTGGATCTCTTTTTCAAGTGGTAAAATGCCCGCAATTAATGATGATTTACCAACCCCGGATTGTCCAACAAACACGCTTGTTTGATTATCGAGAACATGTTGTAATTTTTTGAGATGGTTTTTTTCATTGATGCTGGTGAACAAAATGGTATAGCCCAGGGGCTCATATTGTCGTAATAGTTGTTGTTGTAAACCATCGCAAGCCAAATCAATTTTATTTAATACAATACAGGCCTTAAGTTGTAAATACTCAGCCATCACCAGGTAGCTATCCAATAAGGACCATGAAATTTCAGGCTTGGGCGAAACAACGACCATCACTTGGCTAATATTGGCGGCGACAGGTCTTAACGCTCCTCGTTTGTCTGGGCGGCCGAGACTCGATTGTCGTGGATAACGGCTAACAACAACGCCTTGACAGTCGCCCTCCGCTTGCCAAACGACATGATCGCCTGCGACTAATGAATCGATCGTCGGGCGTATTGAGCAATGTATACGGGTGCCGTATTCTGACTCAACCAAAGCATGTCGACCAAAGCGCTTGATGACGAGTCCATCCTCGGTAGGGCCTTGATTTCCTATTTCAGTCTGCTGGCGATAGTGTTTCTGCTTTTTTTCAATGCGCGCGGACTGTTGCTTGTTGATTCGTCTTTTGGTCATGATGTAACTTATACCCATTCAAAGCGCATAAATCCAGTATGTCTTCAAGTTGGATGGTTATATATACTATAATTAAGTATTTTCTCAATCATCTTAGCGATCGCAATGAAAGTATATTTAGTGGGTGGGGCTGTTCGCGATCAATTGTTGGGTTATCCAGTGAAGGAGCGTGATTGGGTGGTGGTTGGTGCCTCGCCAAAGCAATTGATTAAACAAGGCTATCAGCAAGTGGGTCGTGATTTTCCTGTTTTTTTGCACCCTAAAACGCGTGAAGAGCACGCTTTGGCACGAACCGAGCGTAAAATGGCACCGGGTTATCATGGGTTCAGTTGTGATTTTAATCCCCATGTTACCTTAAATGATGATTTAGTCCGCCGTGATTTAACGATTAATGCTATCGCTATGGATGCTGAGGGGCAATTAATTGACCCCCATCATGGGCAGGATGATTTGCGTGCGAAAGTGCTACGTCATGTTTCGCCTGCTTTTGCTGAAGATCCCGTTCGGGTATTGCGGGTGGCTCGGTTTGCGGCTCGTTATCATCATTTAGGATTTAAACTGGCTGATGAAACACGTGCTCTAATGTATAACATGGTGCGTGCTGGTGAGTTGGAGCATTTAGTGGCCGAGCGTGCTTGGCAAGAATGGCAGCGAAGTTTGCAGGAAAAAAATCCTGAGCAATTCATCCATATTCTCAGGGCTTGTGGGGCGTTACGGGTGGTATTACCCGAATTAGATAGTTTGTTTGGTATTCCCAATCCCTGTCATTATCATCATGAAGTCGATAGTGGGATACATACCTTGCTGGTATTGGGTGCTGCAGTAGCGCTAACGGATGATCCGGTGATTCGCTTTGCAGCAATCATGCATGATGTTGGTAAAGCGTGTTCGCCAATGGCCAAATGGCCTGCACACCATGGGCACGAAGAGCGAGGCGTAGAGGTTATTGAACGCATGTGCCAACGTTTGAGAGTCCCGGTCGATTACCGTAAGTTTGCACAGTTGGTGGCGCGATACCATTTAAAAATTCATCGCTTGAATGAGCTAGGTGCTGATACAATAGTGGAAATTTTTGAGCAAACAGACGCTTTTCGTCGTAGGCACTTATTTGATAACTTATTGATAGCCTGCGAAGCAGATGCGCAGGGGAAAGGAAAGTACATCGACTACGTGCAAGCTAGTCATTGGAGCTATCTCTTGGATGAATGTATAAAAATAACCGCAGACATCTTGATTGCACAAGGTTGTCAGGGCGAGGCGATTAAATTAGGATTGCACGAATACCGAGTTAACTGTGTAAATCGCATTATTAATACCTGGAAGAAAAATGAAAAATAATCACAATTTGGTTTGGATTGATTTAGAAATGACGGGCCTTGAGCCTGAGCGTGATTACATCATTGAAATAGCAACGGTTGTTACCGACCCACATTTGAATATTCTGGCGGAAGGGCCCGTTTTCGCTATACATCAAGACGAAGCACTTATCGCTGGAATGGATGATTGGAATACTCGTCAGCATACCCAATCTGGGTTAGTGAAGCGTGTACAGGAAAGTAAGATTAC
>CAMBDN010000202.1 GCA_945865355.1 Legionella genomosp. 1 | reverse complement strand
GTTAAGTCTTAAAAGTCTTATTTTTGGTGCGAAATATAGGCACCAAGACAAGGTTTTTCCGGATTGACAGAAACGATTAGTCAAAATGGTGCTCTTGTTCTATGTGGGAAAATCGGCTTGCCACAATACCTCTCTCAAGCTCAAGCGGTTCAAGGACCTGCTTCTAAAATTGGTTCACGAACAATCAAATTTTGGGCTCCAGAGGCATTAAAACCAGTAGAAGAGGATAGTGCGCTGCATGACATTATTGTTATTGGTACACAAAAAATTTCTACTGGTGATGTGCATGAGGAATATGTACTGTTTCTAGATCCCAACGATGCAAGTACGCCTGGTCAGGAAAGAGAAGTATACCGTATGAGTTATGCTAATTTAATTCAAAGAATTGCTACACACACATCAGTAGAGTTTACCAGCCCTGAGTTCATACCTGATGATCCAGAGTCTGTCTATGCTATTTCTGCGAGATTTCCATAAATAAATCCCTACTAACCTCCCTTTAAAAAAGGGAGGATGGATTAACTTGCATTTAAAAGTAAAATCATACGAGGTAAAAAATATTTGTCACCATTAAATTACATCTTTCATTACCAACCCTTAACGCCACACTATCTCCAACTCTAGCTTTCAATAATGTTTTCGCCAAGGGTGAAACCCAGCTTATTTTTCCTGCACTAATATCTGCTTCATCCAGACCTACAATTTTGACAGAATGGGATTCACCATTTTCACTGATGTATTGGACAGTGGCACCAAAAAATACTTGAGTAAGACCCACTTGAAGTTTAGGGTCGACTATTTCAGCGCTCTCCAATCGTTTCATTAAATAGCGAATGCGTCGGTCAATTTCACGCAAACGCTTTTTTCCATAAATGTAATCCCCATTTTCCGAACGATCACCATTGCTTGCGGCCCAACTGACTACTTTCACAATTTCAGGTCTTACATTACTAACTAAATCACGTAATTCAGTTTGTAGCATAGCAAAACCAAAAGGAGTCATATAATTTTTGATAACTGGTAACACTAAGTCTGGACGCTCTGGTTCAGTATACTCATCATCATTTTCTTTAGTAAAAGCCTTACTCATCAAAGACTCCTATCCTGATAGTCGTTACGACATATTACTTTAAATGCTATAAATTATAGTAACTAATGAGAGTGTTAATTTCCATGTCGTGGCTTAGATAGTCAACATGTTCAGCATAATTTGTAATCGTATAATTCGTTTGGCTGTTCAATAAATATTGGCAATAATTCAAACGAGTAATTTCTTCACTTTTAGGACGAGATATTGCTTTAAGTCAATTTTTTTACCTGACTTACTGTACCTCAATGACTCTCATTTGGCTGCGATCTATTTCTCTTATTCATTTAATCTATTTCTTGGTTTAGGAGTTTTGCGTAAGTCCTAAAGGATAAACCTAACAATCAAGAGTGATGGTAATAGAAAATAATTATTCTACCAAACCAATTCGAATCACTGCAGAAATTGCAAAAGGTAGAAATCCAGCAGCAACAATAGACATGGCAAGTAACAACGCCAAGTAACCATCCACTGGGAGTCCATGCATTGACGACAGTACCGTGCCACTGCCAAATATCATCACCGGGATGGTTAACGGCAACAGAATCAGTGCCATTAATAACCCTTTCTGTTTTAGACCGGTGCTAAATGCCGCGGCCAATGCACAGAGATAAAGAATGGTTGGCGTACCACAAATTAAACTCAACATTAAAATGAGCGTTTCATGGGCTGTTAGCGAGAAAAGTATCGCCAGGAATGGAGAAAATATCAACATTGGCAACAAATTAAGTAACCAGTGGACAAGCACCTTAGCACTGACTAATAAACTGATAGGATAACCAGATACTATCCATTGCTCGATCATACCATCATCATAGTCTTGTTGGAATAAACGCTCTGCAGACAAAAATAAAGCAAGCAACATGGCTATCCAGACCAAGCCAGGCGCAACGGTACGCAACAGGTTAGCGTCAGGCGCAATGGTCAATGGGAAAAAAACGACAATCATTAAAAAAAAGAGGCATGAATTTATAATCACTCGCAACTGTCGCAAATGCAACAAGACTTCCCTAGCGAGTTGCTGCTTAAACAGTGAGAAATAACTTATCACAAGTTATACTCCTGATATTTTTCTTTGCTCAGGGGTAGGTTTTGATGTGACGTTAACACAACGAGCCCCCCACTCTGCAGGTGCCTATCAAGCACTGCCATTAAGAGCTCGACAGCGTCATTATCTAAAGCAACCAAAGGCTCATCCAATAACCACAGAGGCGCATTTGACATCAATAGGCGCAATAACCCCACACGCCGTCGCTGCCCAACAGACAATAAACCACAGACACTATCTTCCAGCCCCTCTAAACCAAATGATTTAATTAAATCATCAAATGACAAACCACTGCGACCACGATGTAATTCAAAACGACAATTTTCACGCACCGTTAATAGCTGACTCACACCGGTTTTATGACCAACATAACAAAGATGTTGTTGAAAGACGGGCAGATCCTCATATATTGAAGATCCTTGATAACAGATACCGCCCTGCAAAGGGCGAATCATTCCTGCCAACAGTTTTAGCACCGTCGTTTTTCCAGCACCATTGCTACCACGTAAGTGCAACAAGCAGCCGGCATGGACAGTGAATTGAACGCCATTCAGCAGAGGCCTATCAAGGTAATCAAAGCAGAGATCGATAACGTCGAGCATAATAGGAATTAATCATTAAAATGATCGGTCATAATTAGCTGAGAAAAATACCAGGTTAAGAGCAGAAATAGCAAATTTTAATTAACACAGTATATAATGGCCAAAAACAGATAACGAAGACTTTTTTGGCTAGCGGAGTATTAATGCGATTTTTTACTACAGATAATTTACCAGTTGATTACCCTGATACAAATACTGAGCTCTTGTTGCGAATCAAGAACGATTCCACCAATCCCTCCGGCAAAAAAATAGCATGTGATTATTTTATCAGTCACTTTCGCAATGGCGGGAACATCCTTCATCCTGTGCTGGGCAACTTGGACGACTTTAGAAAACACATGCAAATACATTGGAATTTTATGCTGCATGGAGTAAATGCAGTAGCAGCAACCATTGAAAGGTGTTTGGAAGGATATGACGTTCCGCATCGTAGCACTCCAAGCCAATAGACAATCAACTTTTATCACAACATAGGTCAATGATGGATTTTCTCGCACAGTATGGCATGTTCCTTTTAAAATCACTTACGATTGTTATCGCTCTACTACTTTTAGTCGTAGGCATATTTTCGACGGGTCGAAAGCCCAGACCCAAACTGGAAATCACCTCTCTCAATAAACAATACGATGAAATAAAGCATCACATGCTAAAAGAAATTCTTGGGAAAAAACCAGAAAAGAAGAAAAAAGATAAAAAAAACAACCCTACGCTTTATGTGCTCGATTTTAATGGAGACATCAAAGCATCTCAGGTCGACCAACTGCGTGATGAAATATCAGCCATTCTGGCTATTGCCTCCAAAGATGATGAAGTTGTTGTCCGCCTTGAGAGTCCTGGAGGCGCCGTCAATGGATATGGTTTAGCTGCCTCGCAATTGCAACGACTACGCGACAAACAAATACCCCTTACCGTATGTATCGATAAAATAGCTGCTAGCGGTGGTTATTTAATGGCTTGTGTTGCAAACAACATCATCGCAGCCCCCTTCGCTATCATCGGCTCCATTGGAGTGGTTGCCCAGCTACCTAATTTTCACCGCTGGTTGAAAAAAAATGATATTGACTTTGAATTATTAACCGCAGGAGAATACAAAAGAACCCTAACAATATTCGCTGAAAATACGGATAAGGGGCGAAAAAAATTCCAAGAAGATTTAGAAAAAATCCATGAAAAATTCAGGGATTATGTTTTGGCTAATCGACAACAACTCGATATGGACAAAGTAGCAACAGGCGAACACTGGCTAGCCAAAGACGCCTTTGATTTACATCTTATTGACACCTTAAAAACCAGTGATGAATACTTAAATGATAAAATGCAAACCTATAACATCTTTAAAGTTACCGTCCATGGTAAACAGACACTGGTTGCTAAATTATTAAAGCCTGCAACGAAGCTACTACATCCATGGGCATAAGTAGCTAGAAAAAGTCTATTAACAGTCTATACTTAAGTAAACGTTATCTTTAACGATGGAGCGAAAAATGAGTGATTTTAAATCAAAATTACCTGATCTAAAGGAGCTAGGTGAGATCACAGGTAAATTATTTAAAGATATAAAAACCAGTGTTGGTGAAATTATTGGTACATATAAACAAAAGCATGCTGAAGCAGCCGTTGAGCAAGCTAAAGAAGTAAAACCAGAGACTGTTGCCACAAAAGCTGAAGAACCGAAAGCTGAAAAGGCACCCAAAGAACAAGCCCCTGATACAGACAAAGAATAGTTGTTAAATCGCTCTCCGTTCGTGTAGACCAGTTTGACCGACTGCTCGGTTTAGCTGATGCGCATATCCTAACGCCTGGAGGATGACTAATAGTTGAGTCGTCCGATGAATAAACCCAGGAAAAAACTTTACATCAATGCACGTGCCCTTAATGAAGTTAGATGGGCGCGTGCTCTACGAAAAGCTTTTAAAATTTGTACCATGACGCAATTAAATATCAGCGTACTACCACCTACTTTTATTATAGTGAATTAAACCGCCGATTCAAAAGTGAAGTGCAACAGTGCGATCGGTCAGTGTGTTAAATAGAGCTCAGTTTTTTATCTGTCTCCTGTTTTTTAGGAAACAGATAAAAAACTGAGCAGACAAATCCGCGGTAGCGGATGCGTTAGCAATAAATATCAC
>CAMBDN010000201.1 GCA_945865355.1 Legionella genomosp. 1 | reverse complement strand
TAATGGAAGGTCAACTGACGACGCCCCACCATTTTAATCTTCTGGTTGATTTATTATTGCGCACAGAAAGGATTCTGTGTATTTTTTACATATAGCAACCATCATTTATCGTGGAAAAATGACCATCAAATTGTGTGAGCACGCTCACTGTAGTGGCCTCCAATTCAAGCAAGACGCACTCCTCCTTGTGGTTTTGTTGATCTTCTTTATATTGCTGTGCCGCTTGCTTTTCAAACTGCCATAAGGGTCTAAGTGCTTCTTTCATACTAGGGCTTTTCATAGCAGATGGCCGTCCGATAATTGCTCCCCATTGATTAGGTACAACACACCAGCTATCAAATTGTTTAGGGCAGATTGATGCCTTACGCCCTAGTAAACCAGATAATCCGATAATCGCGGTTACAGCAACAAAATCAGGTAGACTTTGCTGGCGCTCAGCTACATCAAAAATATAATCTCGGATTGATTCAGGCAGCATCTCAGCTAACAGTGGGAGAACAGACGGTCTTGCTTCTGGTAGTGCTCTAGGCTTGATATTTGATTTTAATTTGCTTTGTATGGCTTTATTATGCTGATCAATAGTATTACCATCTGAGGTAACAGTAAGTTGTGCTGCTCTTATAACAGCGTCACGCAGCGATAATTCTTCATGAACCATCATTAAATCAAACGCATCATGCCAATAGCCATCATTAAGACGATTGTTATGATGACTAAAGACTCGTTCACCCCTCACCACCATACCAGCCCTGCTGGATGTAGAGCCAGGCGAAATCCATCGCTCTTCAGTAGATGTTGCTAATTTTCGTTTATAGCCATATTGAGTTAAAAGTTTAGTAAGGGAGTTCTGTTCATTAAATGCGTTTATTGGAGAGAAGTCATCACCTGAAAAATCTCGCTTAGGTCGCGTATGGGTGTTTGGAGGTAATGTCTCTGGCTCAAAAACCTCAATTGGACTCCCATTTAGATACTCAAAGTACAATGGTTTAACATCAGAATTCAAAAGTTTTCTAGGATAATACCAAGGCTGAGCAAAAACGCTATTTTCTTTGGCATAAGCAAGTAATTCTTCATCAAGATTATGATTGATGAGCAAAACTAATGCTTCTGCTGTAGCAGCCAATTGCTTCTTATTATAGGGTTTTTGGGTCACTAGTATAATACGGTAACGGTTGCCTTTTCCTCCAGCGTAATGTGAGTATGAACCATAAATAATGTGCCCGATATTATGGTTTTTTAAAATATTATGGACAAGCAATGGATCAGGAGCACCCTCAATTTCTTGCCCATCTTGATTTGTTCGCTTATCACTATCGATTACCAGTGTGCTGGCCAAGTTTTCTATATTAATGTCAGAGCGAGGCATACACCGACCACTTTCGACAGTTTTTAATCTGGCTCGAAGGAAATGACTACCATCCTTGTCACCTATTTGGATAGTTCTAAGCCTATCCAGCAATACTTCTCCAGTCATATGGGTATATTGGTTAGTAACTCGTACTCCATGCTCAGAAGATGAGACTTCAGTATTTCTTATTATTGTTATAAAATTCATAGTGGTTATTCCTTAACTTATCGTGTAGCGGTAATCTAAAGTGCCTAAGCTTGTTATTACCGCTTTCGTCCTAATTCGTTGTATTTCCTACTGTTGGTAGTTATTCAGGCACGAACTTCGGGTATATTTTCTTTGACCCACTGTTTGATCGTTTCTACTTGCCAAACGAGTGTTGTTCCATTCAGTTTGTGGGGTAGCGGAAATTTTCCTTTCTTCCACCAGCGACGCAAAGTTGAGCGGTGAAAGCCTGTTATTTCTTCAGCATGGGAAATTTGCGCTATTTGAGATTGATTCATGATGAATGCTCCTGATTGTGTTTAATTGAAAATCAAGAGCATTATTACTAGGAGTTATACCGGTTATGATTCCGGCATATCCGAGATGATATCCGTTTATGATTTTTTTATTTTTTACCGATTAATACCAAATTTATTTTTATATTCGCTTACTCTGCGAGAAGCGTTAGAATTGATTAATTCCAGACCATTTACGATGATGGCATTATCATCAATAGAGTCAAGCTTGGCTAAAATCGTTCGGTCATGGTTTCCGTAAAGATGTTCCTCAATAAATTCTCTTACAGTAGTCCATGTAATATCTTGTTGTTGAAGCTGTCTCATCATCACTATTACCTTAATAATTAAACCGTGAGGGGCGGAGGTCTTTTTAGCTATTTGACCTGAATATTCTGGAAACGTTTTGCGAAGTAGAAGATTTAAGTCGGATTTTAAAGTGGTGTTTATGATTGTATCAATATCTTTCGTATTCTGCGGTTGAATCGTTGTGGTTTGCTGTTCTATTCGATGAACATCCTCATGGTGGATGTAGATATCTTCTAATTTAATAAAGCATGCAGGTTCTAAAAAGCGTAAATATCCAGCTTTTTTACATTTCACAAGTAATATAAAGAGTTCTTCTTTTTCAAATAAATTAGCCAAACATTTTTGAGGATCAATAGAGCTTTCATCGCATAGCTCAACAAAATTATTATGAGGCACGTCATAAGCAAAATCGTTCAAATCTGTAAGCTTCACAGTTTTAATTTCATTACTATAGTCAATGTAAAAGCTCATACTTTCCTTTCGAGCAAGATATAGCTTCGGTTCAACTGTTGTAATAATAAAGCCTTGCTTCTCTAACTCATCATTAGTTAAAGATCCAAATTTTTCTAAATCGTTACCTGTACCAGTATTGATGGCCGTTTCACGCACCTTAACAGGCTGATTAAATGCTCCTCCGTTTTTTCCAGTAATACAGGCATGTAAAGGGCTATTATATTTTGAGATAGCATCATGCATTTGTCTTAAATCAAAATCCCAACGCTCACAAAGCTGCATTATGCTGTAATAAGAGGGAACCACTTTATCATTCATTTTAAATTACTCCATTAAAAAGCGAATCATCACAACAAGGCCAAGCAAAAGAGAAGATAAAATTCTGGATTCTTCCGGGGAAAATAGCTTGGCTAAGCAACTGGGATAGAAATCCAAAAATTCCGAATTTCTCAACTATTTATATTCTTGTTAGATATTTGAACTGTTGCAATTTTTGCAATGGTTCCTATCATCAATAAGGTACTCTATGTTTTATTTAGCATTTTTATTCTTGATTTTTGTACTTTTCTTTTAATCTTTGGCGCCTAATTTAAGAGCTGACTCTAGCCGTGACTCTGGCTGTGACTCTAGCCGTAAATTTTTCATTAGAATGTGACTAAATTGTATGTTGAGTTGTTGCAAATTTTGCAACAACTGATTTAATCCATGAATTTAATTTAGTCTTTAGTATCTACAGTTTTAGTGTTCTTGGTTATTTTCTTTGTTTGCTCAAGCTGCAAATAATTCTCATTACTCACTACACTTTTTCCTATCTCTTTTTCTGTCTCTTTACGTGCCTTTCCTGCTACGATTCCTCCACGTTTAGCCACTTTTTTATTTTCGACCATTCCTTCAGGCTTTTCTGTTTTGGAGATTTCCGTTGTGACTTGCTCCCCAAGCATGGTGAAGATGAGTTCTAAATCCGTCATATGATCACGCAAATTAACATTGGATTTTGAAGGTAGGTTTTTATATTGTTTGTGCTCACTTGGCGTCATGCCGAAAGTTGCTTTTGCAATTTCAGCGGTTAAAATGGCGTAATCTCTTTGATGAGTTAGTCCCCGATCTTGCCACTCATCGGTTAAATTTTGACGAATAGCTATACCGCGTAAGCGTTTGTCTATCCATTCTTTAGGATAGCCCTTTTGTTCATAAAGCTCTTTCATACGTTCTTGGGCAAGCTCAGGATTCTCAATTTCTTGTATTCGCTCATAACCCACTTTAGCTAACCAGCGTTTGAAGGGTTCTGCCTTAGGCGAGGGGATAGATTGAATTAGGCGAAACATTCCTTCAGTATTTGCGCAGTCAGTAGCACGTAATTTTCCGTCTTGAGCAGGTAATTTCAACCCGTGACAAAATGTCACAGGTTGATTTGATTCGGCAATTAAACGTTGTTTTAGTTTGCGCCAATAGGCACTCGCATCGGGGCTGTCTGTTAAAGCTGCACATACATCAATTACACTAAACCACCACTCATTATTATGCCAAACTCGACGAATGGTTTTGTCTTTAAATATTGCGATGGCAGTATCTTTATTCATGGTAATCTCCAAAATATATTCAATTTAGCAAGTCTGAAGAATTTCTCTTACTTGCAATTGCTTCCTTATTAATCGAACTATTCGGTAATTCCGAACAGTTGCTAGCTTTCTATGGGAACAGTAAAAAATTATTTGACTGTTGCATTCAAAAATTTCTATGTAAGCCGATATTTTTCTTGCTTTATAATGTTATGCCAGTACTTTTTGTAAGCGGTTAGTCCCTATAGAAACAACATTAGGCTCTAGCAGTGCATTAAGATATTGGCTCCATTTATATAATGCTTCTTTCCTTTGATGTAACATCTCATTTCTATTATAAGTAGCCATAATCTTAGGCATTTTATGTCCTAGGCATTTCTCAATGACTACTGGATCAATATGAAGCGTTTCCCCAAGCTGGGTACAGAAACTTCGTCTTAAGTCATGTGCTGTCCAGTGAAGAATCCCTACGCGCTCTTGGATACGGTTAATGGCTCGCGATAGTGCTTTGGGGCTTAACGGGGCGTCTTGTTTAGCAGATAACACAAAATTAGATTTTGAAGCGGACTGAAGCTCTTTAAACATGGCTTTCACGGGTTCAGTTAAATGAATCCGCATTATTTCATCTTGCTTCGTATGCTCTTTGGGTATTGTCCAGAGGGAGTTTTGGTAATCAATTTCAGACCAAGTAGCGAGCCTTAGTTCACCAGAG